>JALZJA010000128.1 GCA_030860005.1 Actinomycetota bacterium | reverse complement strand
GGCCCGCAGGTCGCGATCGCCGACCTCGTTGCGAATCCCGGCTGCTACCCGACCGCAACGCTGCTCGCGCTCGCGCCGCTTGCGCGTTCGGGCACGGTGACCGACGTGACCGTCGACGCCAAGTCCGGTGTCTCCGGCGCGGGCCGTGCTCCGACCGACAAGACGCATTTCGTCGCGATGGACGAGAACGTCGTGCCCTACGGCGTTGGCGCGCATCGCCACATGCCGGAGATCGACCAGGAGCTCGCCGCGCTTGGCGCTGCGGTGACGGCGACGTTCACCCCGCACCTCATGCCGCTCGACCAGGGCGAGCTCGTCTCGTGTTATGTGACGACGAGCGAGCCGTGGAGCCAGCAGCGTCTCGACGAGGCCTACGCGGCGTGGGCCGATGGGCACCCGTTCATCGAGGTCGTCGCGGCGCCGCCCGGGGTTCGTGACGTGCGTGACACGAACGTCTGCTCGATCTGCGCACGCGCCGACGGCCGCACCGGGAAGGTGTTCGTGTTCGCCGCGATCGACAACCTGTGGAAGGGCGCCGCGTCGCAGGCCGTCCAGAACCTCAACCTCATGTTCGGCCTGCCCGAGACGCTGGGAATCGAGCCGTGACCTTCTTCGGCTCGCGCTGGGTGGATCAGCCGCCGCACGTGCAGGACGCCGGAAGCGGCCTGCCCGCGGGCTTTCGCGCCGGGGCCGTCGCGGCTCAGATCAAGCAGAGCGGCGTGCTCGACGTGGGCCTGCTCGTCTGCGACGCCGAGGACGTCGTGAGCGCGGCGCGCTTCACGCGCTCGGCGGTGCTCGCGGCGCCGGTCATCGTCACGATGCAGCGCGCGCGCCTGGGTGCGCTGCGCGTCGTGGCCGCCAACGCAGGCAATGCGAACGCCGCGACCGGATTGCCCGGGCTCGACGCCGCCGTGGCGATGCAGGAGGCCGCCGCCGGTGCGGCGGGCGTCGACGTGGACACCGTCGCGGTCGCCTCGACCGGAGTGATCGGCGTGCCGCTCGACATCGAGCGCGTGGGCGCGGGGCTCGCGCAGGCCGCGGCTGCACTGCACGTCGACGGCGATGAGGACTTCACGGAGGCGATCTCGACGACCGACGCGTTCCCCAAGCGCGCATCGCTGGTCGTGACGCTGGCCTCGGGCATCGTGCGGCTCAGCGCTCAGGCCAAGGGCGCCGGGATGATCCAGCCGAGCTTCGCGACCATGCTGTGCTTCGTGCAGACCGACGCGGGGCTCGAGCCCGAGACGGCGCAGCTGCTGCTGGGCGTCTGCGTCAAGCGCTCGTTCGATCGCATCTCGGTTGACGGTCAGCTCTCGACGAACGACACGGTGATCCTGCAATGCTCCGGCTCCAGCGGGGTGCATGTGGCACCCGAGTCCGAGGACGAGGTGCGCCTCGGCGAGGCGCTCGACGCGCTGCTGCGGATGCTCGCGCTGATGATCGTGCGCGACGGCGAGGGCTCCAAGCGCATCGGCCGCGTCGTCGTGCGCGGCGGCCACGACGAGGGCGTCGAGCGCGCGGCCCGCGCCGTCGCCAACTCGCCGCTCGTGAAGTGCGCCCTGCACGGCGCCGACCCGAACTGGGGGCGCATCGCCCAGGCCGTCGGCGCCGCGCTCGGTCCGTGGGGGCCGTATTCGGCGCCGCTGCCCGTCGACATCGCGATCGAGGGCATCACGGTCTGCTCGGGCGGCGCCGCCGTGGCGTACGACCTGCAAACGCTGAACGCCGCGGCCGCCGGCGCGGAGATCGAGTACACCGTCGGCCTGCCCGGCGACGGCTGGGAGGCCGAGGTCTACTTCTCCGACCTCTCGCACGAGTACGTGACCATCAACGCCGAGTACACGACCTAATGCTCCCTCCAGCAAACCCCGGCTGGACCGTGCACGCGGGCTCGCTGGAGGAAACATTGAGAAACCGCGATGCGTGACGTCGGCACCCTCCTCGAAGCGCTCCCGTACATCCGGGAGTTCCACGGCCGCACGGTCGTCGTCAAGTACGGCGGTGCCGCGATGACCGATCCGGACCTGCGCGAGGAGTTCGCGCGCGACATCGTGCTGCTCAAGTACGTCGGGATGAACCCGATCGTCGTGCACGGCGGCGGGCCCGACATCACGTCCTACATGGAGCGCCTCGGGATGGCGGTCGAGTTCGTCGCCGGCCTGCGCGTCAGCAACGCCGAGACCGTCGAGGTGGCGAAGATGGTCCTCGTCGGCAAGGTCAACAAGGACATCGTCATGCGCATCAGCCGCCACGGCCAGTCCGCCGTCGGGCTGTGCGGCGACGACGGCGGGCTGCTGCGCGTCGAGCGCCAAGCGGCTCCCGGGGGGGAGGACATCGGCTTCGTCGGCCGCATCGAGCGCGTCGACGTCGACGTGCTCGAGCACATCGCCCAGGACTACATCCCGGTCGTCGCCTCGGTCGGCGCCGATGCCGACGGGCACTCCTACAACGTCAACGCCGACGAGGCTGCCGGCGCGATCGCCCGTGCGCTGGGCGCGTACAAGGTCGTCTTCCTCACCGACGTCGCGGGCTGGCTGCGCGACCCCCGCGATCCCGATTCGCGCATCACGCGCGCGCGCACCGACGAGGTCGAACAGGCGCTGCCTCACGTCAGCGGCGGCATGCGGCCGAAGCTGCAGGCCTGCGTCGACGCGATCCACGGCGGGGTGAGCTTCGCCCACATCGTCGACGGGCGCGTCCCGCACTCGCTGCTGCTCGAGCTGTTCACCGACGCCGGCATCGGCACCTGGATCCGCCCGGCGCAATGAGCCTCGAGCAGCTGCAAGCGCTCGAGCGCGAGCACCTCGTGCCCGCCTACACGCGCATGCCGGTGCAGTTCGTGCGCGGCAAGGGCGCCGCGCTGTGGGATGACGAGGGCAACGAGTACCTGGACTTCCAGACCGGCCTCGCGGTCAGCTCCCTCGGCCACGGGCATCCGGCGGTCGTGCGCGCGATCGCAGACCAGGCAGCGCAGCTCATCCACGTCGGCAACCTCTTCTACACCGCGCCCGGCCTGCGGCTCGCGAAGCGGCTGGCCGAGAGCTCGCTCGGAGGCAAGGTCCACTTCGCCAACTCGGGCACCGAGGCCAACGAGGCCGCCCTCAAGGTCGCGCGCAAGGCCAAGCCGGGCGGCGACATCGTCTCTCTTCAGCGCGGGTTCCACGGACGCACATACGGGTCGCTGTCGGCGACGCCGCAGGAGTCCAAGCAGGCGCCGTTCGCGCCGCTCGTGCCGGGCTTCGTAGCGGTCGCGCCGACGGCGGATGCGGTCGTCGCAGCGGTGGACGAGCGCACGGCCGCGGTGATGCTCGAGCCCGTCCAGGGAGAGAGCGGCGTCTACGTGCTCGACGACGAGCTGCTGCGCGCCGCGCGCGCGGCCTGCGACGAGCATGGGGCGGCGCTCATCTACGACGAGGTCCAGTGCGGGCTGGGGCGTACGGGAACGCTGTGGGCCTACGAGGACGCGGGCGTCGTTCCCGATCTGCTCACGACGGCCAAGGCGCTCGGCGGCGGGCTGCCGATCGGAGCGCTCATCTGCGGACCGCGGCTGGCCGACGTGTTCGCGCGCGGCGATCACGGCTCGACGTTCGCCGGCGGGCCGGTCGCCTGCGCGGCCGCGCACGCCGTCCTGGATGTCGTCTCAGACCCCGAGCTGCTGGCGCGCGTGCGCAAGATGGGCGCGCGCCTGGCGCGCGGGGCGGCCGAGCTGCCGGGAGTCGTCGAGGTGCGCGGACGCGGTCTCATGCTCGCCTTCGACCTCGACGGCGGCGGCGCGCCGCAGCTCGTCCGCCGCGCGCTGCTCGAGCAACGGCTCGTGCTCAACGCGACGGGGCCGGCGACGGTTCGCTTCCTTCCGCCGCTGACCATCGGCGAGGCCGAGGTCGACGAGGCCCTGAAACGACTGCGGGCCCTCCTGTAAGAAGGGCCCGCAGCGCCAGCCTCACGGGCTTGCGCCTGCTACCTGCGCTTCTTGGGCAGCTTGCCGCGGACGAGCGTCGCGTTGGCGCGGATGTTCTGCCGGTTGTTGTCGGCGTCGATCACCGCCGCGATCACCACGACCTTGATGCGCTTGCGCAAGCGCACGAGATCGGTGCGCTGCTGGTTGAACTGCAGGATCGCGTAGCCGCGCTTGCGGCGGTCGAGCTGCACGGCACCGGTGGCCAACGTCACCTTCTTCTTCTTGAGCTTCTTGCCCGAGGTGGACGTGTTGATGTTGGATCGGCTGCGCACCTTGACCGTTCCCGAGCACGTTCGCACGGCGATCGAGCGGCACGTGATGCGGATCCGCAGGCGCCCCTTGAAGCGGCCCTTCATGGGCACGACGAGGCGCTGATCGTGGATCCTCAGCATCGCGCGGGCGTCGCCCGACAGGAGCTCGAGGATCTGCTTGTTGAGCTGCGATCCGCTCGCGTCGGGTGCACCCGGCGCGCCTGGCGCTCCGGGCTTGCCCGGCGCCCCGGGTGCTCCGGGCGCGCCGGGTTGGCCGGGTTGGCCGGGCGGTCCGGGGCCGGAGGTCTTGTCGGACTTGAACTCGACCGTGTTGGCGGTGACCGTGCCGTCGGCGTTCGCCGCGATGACCCGCACGAAGTACGTCGTGTCGGGCGTCAAGCCGGCGATCGGCTCCGACAGCGGGCTCACGTCGACCGTGCCCGAGCCGGCAGAGCGGCTCGGCGTGGACTTCGTCGTCGGCCCGGCCGGGAACGTGCTGGCGGTGCTGTACTCGTAGTGGTACGTCGTCGCCAGCCCGCGCGGGTTGACGCTCGCGTTGAGGTTCGCGGTCTTGTCCGTGAACGGCGCCACGGGCAGGGTCTCCGCGAACGGGCCGTTGACCGTGTCGTCGTCCACGCGCAGCCTGAGGTTGTCGAAGAACAGCTTCGAGGTGCCCTGGGCGGCCGCGAGCACGGACTGGTTGAACGACGTGCGGATCTCGAGGTGGTAGGTCTGTCCACCGTCGATCGGCACGGAGCCGGGCATCCGGGTCTGCCAGTCGACGACCTGCTCGGTCAGCAGCACGTTACGACTGATCGTCTCGCTGTCCAGCGTCTGCTCGCCGGGGGTCGTCTCGTTGACGAGCACGATGTCGTAGCTGGCATTGGCGGCGAGCGCGAGCACGTGGTTGAACGTCGCGCGGCGGTCGAAGGAGACCGACGCCGGACCGTCTCCGACGGCCGCGAACGAGGGCGAGCGCAGAACGCCTTCTCCCTCGAACAGCGAGAGGGGGGGAATGATCGCCAGGCCGCTGGCCACGCTCTGGTACTCGCTGGCGAGCGCGCCGGCGGGGTTGCCCTGCGCAGGCTGGTGCGTGTTCGTGACCGAGCACAGCACGTCGGGCACCACGATCGGGATGATGTTGATGAGCTTGCAGCTTCCGGCCGCGCTTGAATAACCATCGGCGCCGGCGTCAAAGGTGCCCTGGTTGGGGTAGGTCGAGTCCGCTTGTGCCACCGGCGCCGCCGCAAGAAGAGCCAGCGCAAACGTGAGCAGCAGCGCGCCAGCTACGCGCTGTGCGCGACCGGGTTCGGTCGTCATGATGAGAGTTCCCCCTGCTGTTGGTGTGGGACTGCCAGGTGTGGCGCCTACCACCGCCTGTGTGCTGGGCAAGCTAGCGCAGTCGTCCCCGGATTGCGACGAGATTGCGACCTTTGCCACACCTCGGCCCGGCGCCCGTGGAGACGCCGGTCGACGGCGACTCGTAGGCTTCTCGGTCGATGTCTGAGACGACCAACCGGACGCCGCACACCCGCACTGCCTCGTATCTCGCCCATCCCAGCGAGGTCGGGCGCGTGCTGCTGCTCTACTCCGGCGGCCTCGACACGAGCGTGATGCTCAAGTGGATCGCCGACGAGTACGAGGCCGAGGTCGTGACGCTGACCGTGAACCTCGGCCAGCCGGGCGAGGACTACGAGGTCATCGAGGGCAAGGCGCGCCAGATCGGCGCGGTCGACTGTCACACGATCGATGCACGCGAGGAGTTCGCGCGCGAGTTCGTGCTGCCGGCGATCAAGGCCAATGCCCTGTACGGCGGCGGCTATCCGCTCTTCACGGCGCTGGGGCGCCCGCTGATCGCGAAGCTCGCGGTCGACGTCGCGCGTGCGACCGGCTGCGACACGATCGCGCACGGCTGCACCGGCAAGGGCAACGACCAGGTCCGCATCGAGGCGACGATCGCGACGCTCGCGCCCGAGCTGAAGGTCATCGCGCCCGTGCGCGGGTGGCAGATGGGCCGCGAGGAGGAGATCGCCTACGCGCGCCAGCACGGGATCCCGGTCAAGGGCGGCACGGAGATCACCCCCTACTCGATCGACGACAACCTGTGGGGCCGCTCCTCGGAGGGGCGCTGGATCGAGGACCTGTCGCACGCGCCCGACGACGACGTCTTCCAGCTCGTGACGCCGCCCGAGCGGGCGCCCGACGATCCGGAGATCGTCAACGTTTCCTTCGAGCGTGGCGTGCCGGTCGCCCTGAACGGCGAGCGCCTCGGACTCGTCGATCTGCTCGACCGCGTCGCGCAGGTCGGCTGTCGCCACGGGGTCGGGATCGTCGACCACATCGAGGATCGGATCGTCGGCCTGAAGGTGCGCGACATCTACGAGGTCCCGGCCGCGGCGATCATCCTCCTGGCCCACGCCGAGCTCGAGAAGCTCGTCGGCACGATCCACCAGAACCAGTTCAAGCCGCAGCTCGAGCGCCAGTGGGCGTATCTCGTCTACGCGGGCCTGTGGTGGGAGCCGCTGCGCGGCGACCTCGACGCCTTCATGAACCGCGTCAACCAGCAGGTCACGGGCACGATCGGCGTGAAGCTCTACAAGGGATCGGCGCGCGTGGCGACCCGTCAGAGCCCCAACGCGGTCTACGACCAGGCATTGGCGTCGTTCGATCAGTCGGGCGGCCTGTTCTCCCAGCAGGCGTCGCCGGGGTTCATCGAGCTGTGGTCGCTGCAATCGCGGATGGCGCACCAGCTGCGGGCGCGGGCGGAGCGCTCCGATGGCGCCGCCGGGGCCGGCGCGCCCGCGGACGTGGAAGCCGACCCCGCCGGGTCGTAGCTGTTCACGGCTGCGCGGCATCGGTACCATCGGCCCATGGCTTACAAGCTTCTCGGCTTCGCCGTCTGGAAGGGCGGGCGCTGGTACGTGCGCCGCCAGTACGGTCACCTCGTCCCATCGCGCCGCGTCCTCGCCGGCGCCATCGTGGTCAGCGCGGTGAGCGCCCTGGCGATCGCCGCCGCGCGCCGCGACGAGGCCGCGTAGGCCTCCGCGGCGCCCGCCGGCGGTCGAGCCGTACGAAATCCGCGATATGCGCGGTGTACATCCGTCTCGATCTGGATCGGCCACCGAGCGCGGCTCTCAGCATGAGCACGACCTCCTCGGGTGCGCCTTCGATCTGCGACCACGTCACGCGTAGGACCCGGTAGCCCGCCCGCACGAGGTCGGCCTGCTCAAATCCGCGCAATACGCGGTGTTCAGCCGTCTCGTGCCATGCCTTCAGCTTGGCCTCTCCTGCGTCACACGTGGCGCGCTGAATGTCGCAAGACCGCGTTCGCAATGTGCGGGAACGACGCACGCGGCCGCCCCGCCACGTCCGCCGCGGTGCCTATCCTCGAACGTCCCGTGACCGCTGCCTCCTGCGCCCACCTGCACGTCCATTCGGAGTACTCGCTGCTCGACGGGGCGTGCAAGATCGACGCCCTCGCCGAGCGGGCGGCGGCGTTTGGGCAGCCCGCGCTGGGGCTCACCGATCACGGCGTGATGAACGGCGCGGTCGAGCACTACCTCGCATGCAACAGGCACGCGATCAAGCCGATTCTCGGCTGTGAGATCTACCTCGTCGACGACCAGGCCGCGCGCGGGCGCCACGAGCACAACCACCTCACCCTGCTCGCGGCCACGAACGCCGGCTATCGCAACCTCGTCAAGCTCTCCAGCGCCGGCTTCCTCGACGGGCTCAATCGCGGCAAGCCGACCGTCGACCTGAGCGTCCTCGACCGCCACGGCGACGGCATCATCGCCCTCACGGGCTGCCTCGCCTCGCGCTTCTGCCAGCGGCTCGTCGACGGCCGCGAGGACGAGGCGCGGGCCCATGCCGACGACCTCATCCAGGTGTTCGGCCCCGAGGACGTCTACTTCGAGGTCCAGCGAAACGGCCTCGCCGAGCAGGACAAGGCCAACGCGGGCATCGTGAAGATCGCTCGGGAGCGCGGCATGCCGCTCGTCGGCACGGCTGACGTCCACTACCTGCGCAAGGAGGACTATCACCACCACACGGCGCTGCTGTGCGTGCAGACGAAGTCCACGCTCGAGTCCCCGAAGATGACCTTCGACACGAACGAGTTCTTCCTGAAGTCCAGCGAGGAGATGGCGAGCTCGTTCGATCCCTGGCCCGAGGCGCTGGCCTCGACGCTCGAGATCGCCGAGCGCTGCGACGTCGAGATCGAACTGGGCAAGCAGCTCATCCCCGCGTACCCGACGCCCCAGGGCGAGCCCGAGCCCGCCTACCTGCGCGCGCGGGTCGAGGACGGCCTGCGCCGCCGCTACGGCGACCCGCCGCCGGCCGAGGCGACGGAGCGCATGGAGATGGAGCTCGAGGTCATCAACCGGATGGGCTTCGACGCGTACTTTCTCATCGTCTGGGACTTCATCCGCTACGCGAAGGACAGCGGCATCGCCGTCGGTCCGGGACGCGGTTCGGCGGCCGGCTCGATCGTCGCCTACTGCCTGCAGATCACCGATGTCGACCCGCTGCGCTACGACCTGCTCTTCGAGCGCTTCCTCAACCCCGAGCGCGTGTCGATGCCCGACATCGACATCGACTTCTCCGTCCGCGGCCGCGAGCAGGTCATGCGCTACGTCGTCGAGAAGTACGGCCGCGAGTCCGTCGCCCAGATCGTGACCTTCGGCAAGATGTTCCCGCGCGCCGCGACGCGCGACGCCGCGCGGGTGCTCGAGCACGACTACGGCGTCGGCGACCGGCTGGCGAAGCTCATCCCGGACCCGATCATGGGCCGTTCGCCGTCCTTCGACGACTGCCTGAAGCCCGGCGAGCCGTTGCGGCTCGCCTGCGACTCCGACCCGACCGCGAAGCAGATCGTCGACGTCGCGCGCGGACTCGAGGGGATCGTCCGCAACTCCTCGATCCACGCGGCCGCGGTCGTCATCGCCGAGGGCCCGCTGACCGACATCGTGCCGCTACAGCTCGCCGACTCAAACCAGGTCGACGCCGACGGCAACAAGATCTTCCGCATCGTCACGCAGTTCTCGATGAAGCCCGTCGAGCAGCTCGGGCTGCTGAAGATGGACTTCCTCGGCCTGCGCAACCTCGACGTCATCGAGGACGCGCTGGACATCATCGAGCGCTCGAGCGGCGCGCGCCCGGACATGACGACGCTGCCGCTCGACGACGCGCGCACGTACGAGATGCTCGCCGGCGGCGACTCGATCGGCGTCTTTCAGTTCGAGTCCGAGGGCATGCAGAAGGCACTGCGCAACGTGCGCCCGACGGAGTTCGACGACCTCGTGGCGCTCGTCGCGCTGTACCGCCCGGGCGCGATGGACCAGATCCCGACCTACGCGCGCGGCAAGCGCAACCCCGACACGATCGAGTTCGCCGACGAGCGCCTGCGCACGATCACCGCGGCGACGAAGGGCGTGATCCTCTACCAGGAGCAGTCGATGCAGATCGCCAAGACGCTCGCCGGCTTCTCGGGCGCCAAGGCCGACGACCTGCGCAAGGCGATCGGCAAGAAGAATCGCGAGGCGATGGCGAAGCTCGAGCCCGAGTTCCGCGAGGGCTGCCGCGCGTCGGGCACGAGCCCGGCGGTCATCGAGCACCTGTGGGCTACGAACGTGAAGTCCGCCGACTACTCCTTCAACCGCTCCCACGCCGCCTGCTACGCCCTCATCGCCTACCGCACGGCGTGGCTGAAGGCCAACTACCCGGCGGAGTACATGGCGGCGCTCATCTCGAGCGTCATGTCGACGAAGGACAAGGTGCCGTTCTTCGCCGCGCAGGCCGAGCAGATGGGGATCGAGATCCTGCCGCCGGACGTCAACGAGTCCGACCACGACTTCGTCGTGAGCGAGGGCAACATCCGCTTCGGGCTCGATGCCGTCAAGGGCGTCGGCTACGCCGCGGTCGAGGCGATCAAGGGCGCTCGCGACGAGGGCGGTCCCTTCGACTCCATCTGGGACTTCTGTGCTCGCGTCGATGCGCGCGCTGTCAACAAGAAGGCGATCGAGGCGCTTGTCAAATGCGGCGCGCTGCGCTCGACGGGCGCCACGCGCAAGGGCATGCTCAGCGTGCTCGAGCAGGCGCAGGCCGCAGGGCAGAAGGCCCAGCAGGATCTCGAGATCGGCCAGGGCTCGATCTTCGACATGTTCGACCTCGGCGCAGACCCGAACGGAACCAGCAACGCGAACGGCAACAGCAACGCCAGCGCCAACGGGGCAGCGGCCGCGGCGTTCGCCGCCCCCGCGCACCCGCCGATCCCGACCGAGGAGTTCGGCCAGCCCGAGCTGCTCGCGGTCGAGAAGGAGGCGATCGGCCTGTTCATCAGCGCCCACCCGCTCAAGCAGGTCCGCGAGGCGCTGCGCGAGCGCGTCGACTGCTCGCTGGCCGAGTTGGCCGGCCGCCCTGACAAGGAGTGGGTCAACGCCGGCGGGATCATCACGGCCGCGAAGAAGATCCGCACCCGCAATGGCGA
>JALZJA010000106.1 GCA_030860005.1 Actinomycetota bacterium | reverse complement strand
GGCGGCAGCTGACGGTACGCCGCCGGCCGCGACCGGCGCCACCGCGACCACGCCGCCTGCGGCGGCTGCGCAGGCACCACCGAGCTCGGGTGGGGTGGCGCCGTCCGGCGCAAGCTCATCGGGCGGGGTCGCGCCGCCGACAGCACAGTCACCGGCCATAGGTCCATAGGTGGGACTGACCGAGCGGCGCATCGGTCTCCTCTTCGCGCTCTTCTTGGTGCTGCTCCTGCTGGCGGCGGGCCGCACGATGTGGCTCGGCGGAGTGCGTGCCGACGCATTGCAGCGGGTGGCCGCGACCCAGCAGGTCGACGACCTCGAGGTGCCCGCGCGGCGCGGCACGATCAGCGACCGCCACGGCGTCGAGCTCGCCGTCTCCGAGCCGGCGGAGGATGTCGCGGTCAGCCCGTACCTCATCAAGGCGCCGCTCGAGGCGGCCCGCAAGCTCGCGCCGCTCATCGACGCAACCGAGGCCGAGCTGCTGCGCAAGCTCAACCGTCGCGACACCGGCTTCGTCTACCTCGCGCGCAAGGTCTCGGGCGCGAAGGTGGCGAAGATCCGCAAGCTCGAGATCGAGGGGGTGCAGTTCATCCCGACATCGCACCGCGAGTACCCGCGCCGCTGGCTGGCCTCGCAGGTGCTCGGCGCGGTCGGGACCGACGGCAACGGGCTCTCGGGGCTCGAGTACAGGCAGGAGCGCACGCTGGGCGGCAGCGACGGACGGCGGCGGATCGTCAAGGACGCGCTCGGCGAGCCGATCACCGTGCAGGAGACGCGCCGCGCCCGCGCCGGCAAGGACCTGAAGCTGACACTCGACGCCCAGCTCCAGGACAAGGTCGAGGACGTCCTCGCGGAGGTCGGCGCGGTGTGGCGTCCGAAGGGCGCGACCGCGCTCGTCATGAACCCGCACAGCGGGGCGATCCTCGCGCTCGCCAACTGGCCGCGCGTGGATGCCAACGACCTCGGCGGCGCGCCGCCGTACGCGTCGCAGAACCGGGCGGTCGGTTTCAACTACGAGCCCGGCTCGACGTTCAAGGCCTTCACGGTCGCCGGCGCGCTCGAGGAGGGCGTCGTGTCGCCCGACGACTACTTCCACCTGCCCCCGTCGATCACGGTCGCCGACCGCGAGATCGGCGAGGCGCACACGCGCGGCACCGTCGACCTCACGACGTCGCAGATCCTCTCGCAGTCCTCGAACGTCGGCACCGTCCGGATCGGCCAGCGCCTCGGGGAGCGGCGCTTCGCACGCTGGGTGGAGCGCTTCGGCTTCGGGCGCAAGACCGGCGTCGAGCTCCCCGGCGAGCAGTCCGGCCAGGTGCTCGCGCGTCAGCGCTACTCGGGCTCCTCCATGGGCAACCTGCCGATAGGTCAGGGCAACTCGGTGACGCCGATGCAGCTGGCGACGGCCTACGCCGCGATCGCCAACGGTGGCGTCCTGCTGCACCCGCGGATCATCACGAAGGTTGGCGGCTTGCCGACCGCGCGCCGGCCCGGCAGGCGGATCATGTCCGGCCGCACCGCGGCCCAGATCCGCACGATGCTCGAGGGCGTGCTCGAATCCGGCGGCACCGCCAGCCAGGCCGCGATCGAGGGCTACTCGCTGGCCGGCAAGACCGGCACCGCGAACAAGATCGAGGAGAGCGGCCCGAACAAGGGCGAGTACTCCGACACGCGCTACATCGCATCGTTCGCGGGGTTCGCGCCGTCGCGACGGCCGAAGCTGCTGGTCACCGTCATGGTCGACGAGCCGCAGGGCGACATCTACGGCTCGGAGGTCGCGGCGCCGGCGTTCCAGGAGATCATGCGCTTCGCGCTTCCCTACCTGGGCATCGCACCGGGATGAGCTCGGCTGCCGCCGGGATCGCGCGCGGCAGACTGTGCGATCGCGCGAAGAGCGGCACTGTTCGCAGGCGCGCCGCGGGTTCTGTCGAAGTTGCTGCCTATGGCGCGGCATAGGCGACACGACCGCTCGCTGAGCGGTGCCGGGTGGGCATCGTGTCGCGCGAGG
>JALZJA010000078.1 GCA_030860005.1 Actinomycetota bacterium | reverse complement strand
CGGCCGCGGCAAGAGCCGACCGCCTGACGAACGCGCCCGCGGATCTCGCGGCCGCGCTGCGCGGGCTCGGGACCGGGGCGATGAGCCCGCTATGGGGACGGCTCGGCGAGCTGAGGATGCCCGTCGCCGTCGTCGCCGGGGAGCGCGATGTGAAGTTCGTGGCGCTTGCCGAGCGCCTCGCGCGCGAGCTTGCGGACGCGCGCCTCGAGATCGTGCCGGACGCAGGGCACGCGCTGCCGCTCGAGGCGCCCGCGGCCCTCGCTCGCGCGATCGCGGAGCGCTGAGCCGCCATCTGGTGTACCACGTAGACCAACGTGGTCGGTCTCATCGCCGCAATCCTGTCCGTGTTCATCGTGCCCTCGCCCGAGCCGCGGGCGGCACCGCCTCCACCACCGCCGGCGGCGGCACCACGGCCGGCCCTCACGCTGCGTCAGGCCGTCGGCCAGCGCATGGTCTTCGCCTACGACGGCCTGTCGCCACCGCCGGCGCTGCGGCGGCGCATCCGGCGAGGTGAGGCGGCTGGCGTCATCGTCTTCTCGCGCAACGTGCGCTCAGCGACGAGGCTGCGCGCCACCGTGCGCAGCCTGCAGGCGATCAAGCGCCCCACGGAGCTGCGCGCGCCGCTGATCGTCATGACCGATCAGGAGAGCGGGCCCGTGCGCCGGATCCCGGGTCCTCCGCCGAGCACGAAGGCGCAGACGCGCAGCGTCGCGACCGCGCGCGCCGACGGGCGTGCGACCGCGCGCACGCTGCGCCGCGCGGGTGTCAACATGGATCTCGCGCCGGTCGCCGATGTCGGGCGCCCGGGCGCCGCGCTCGTGCGCGAGCGGCGCACGCACGGAAGCTCAGCGCGACGGGTCGCCCGTCTCGTGACCGCTTTCGCGACCGGCCTGCGCACGGGCGGCGTGCTGGCAACCGGCAAGCACTTCCCCGGACTCGGCGCCTCGCGCGTCAACACCGATGCGGCGCCGGCGCGGATCGGGCTGTCGCTCAGCGCGCTGCGGTCGGTCGACGCGGTTGCGTTCGCGTCGCTCATCGCCGCCGACATCGACGCGATCATGCTCGCGACGGCCGTCTATCCGGCGCTCGACGAGCGACCGGCCGCGTTCTCGGGCAAATGGGTCCGGGGCGAGCTGCGCGAGCGGCTGGGCTTCCGCGGCGTCACGATCAGCGACGATCTGCAGACCCCCGCGGTCCAGTCGTTCGGATCGATCTCCGAGCGCGCCGTGCGTGCGGCGAAAGCGGGGATCGACGTGCCGCTGTTCGTGGGCAACTACCGCGCGGGCACAGAGGCGGCTGAGGGACTCGTCGCCGCGGGTCGCACTGGAGAGCTGAGCCGGGCCGGGCTCGAGCGGACGGCGAAGCGCGTCCTGCGCCTGCGCGAGCGCCTGAAGCGCTGAGCGTCACCCCTCGAGCCACGCCGCACCCGCGCGCCACGCCGCGCTCGCCGGGTCGATGGGGTCGCGGTGGCCACCCGCGGGCTCGATCAGCGTGACGTCGGCGCCGGCCGCCTGCGCGGCGGCGGCGTACTGGCGCGAGTGCTCCACGGGAACGGTCTCATCGCCGATCGCGTGCACGAGCGCGACCGGAATTTCGAGCGGAATTTGGCGCATCGGGTCGGCGAGCGCCCAGCGGTCGGGCACCTCGTCGGGCGCGCCGCCCAGCAGGGAGCTCGCCACCTTGCCGACGAGCCGCAGGTCGCAGACGGTGCCGAGCGCGAGCACCCGTTGCAGCTTCACGCCCGGTGCGGCTCCCGGGGCGCCCGCGGGAAACCCGGGTCGCCCGCCCGCCCACAGCGCGAGCTGGCCGCCGGCCGAATGACCGACCGCCGTCACGCGCGCGAGATCCAGCCGTTCCTCCTCGAGCGCGGCGAGGTGGTCGATCGCGATCGCCACGTCGTCGAAGGTCTGCGGCCAGCCGCCGCCGTCCCTGCCCAGCCGCCGGTACTCGACGTTCCACGCCGCCCATCCGCGCTGCGCGAGGTCCTCGCACAGGGGGCGCATGACGAGCTTGCCGTAGGGCCGCTGCCAGTAGCCGCCGTGCAGGACGACCGCGACCGGATGGGGACCGGGACGGGTGGGCATGTGCAGGTCGGCCACCTGCTGCGAGTGCGTGCCGTAGCGGTGAGCGACCGTCCGGCGCAGCGCCGAGCGGGCGATCCGCAGCGCGAGATACGTCACGCGCCGTCCCCGAGCAGCCCGGGGCCGAGCGGCACCGCGATCGCTCCCTCGCCAACGGCGATCGGATGCTCGACCCCCTGAAACAGCGCGAGCGTGCCGAGCCCGCATGCCGGCTCGATGCGCAGCGCGGCGACCGCGTGCAGCGCCGCGGCGATACCGAGCGGACCGTCGAACGTCGAGGCGACGTACGGCTCGGCCCCCGACGCGCGCACGAGCGTCGCGGACGCCAGCAGCCCGGAGATCCCGCCACAACGCCCGAGCTTCAGGCACACGGCGTCGGCGGCGCCGCTCGCCAACGCGCCGGGCTTCGCGGCCGTCTCGTCCATCGCGATCCTGACGGCTACCCGTTCGCGCACGTCGCGCAGCCCCTCCAGCCCGTGAACGGGCTCCTCGACGAGCTCGAGGCCCGCCACGGCGAGCACCTCGATCGCATGGACCGCCTCGTCCGGTGTCCATGCGCCGTTGGCATCCAGGCGCAGATCGACCTCGGGGCCGAGCGCAGCGCGCACGGCCGCCACGCGGCCCGCGTCGTCGCCGATGCCGACCTTGAGCTTCACGCAGTCAAATCCGTCGTTCGCCGCCGCCGCGGCCGCCGATGCGGCGCCCGCGCGGTCCAGCGCGCCGATCGTCGCGTTGACCCGCACGGCGTCGAGCGCCGTGTCCGACAGGAGCTCGGCCACCGGCAGCCCGGCGCGGCGTCCGGCGCGGTCCCACAGCGCCATGTCGACCGCGGCCAGCGCCTGCGGAACGTCCGCGACCGCGCGGCACGCGTCGAGCAGGTCGCCGCTCGGAAGCTCGTCGCGCCTCTCGAGCACCGTCGCGTAACCCTGCAGCGCCGCGCGCACCTGTTGCAGCGGCACGCCGTCGTAGGGCTCCAGCGGCGCCGCCTCGCCGCGGCCGCAGATGCCATCGGCGTCCTCGATGCGCAGCTCGAGCAGCTCGCGCTCGACGAGCGTCCCCCATGAGGTGAGGACCGGCGTGCCGAAGCGCAGCACACGATGCTCGATCGACATCTTCACTGGCGGGCCACCGCTATCAGCTCGCCAGGATGCCGGCGCTCAGCAGCAAGCAGAACGCAAGCTGCGCCAGCCAGGTCTGGGCGAGCGCCTCGTTGAGCGTCGGTCCGTCGGCGTGCTCGCGCACCGTGCGCACGAGCCTGACGGCGAGCGGCAGCGTCAGCCACGTCAGCGCCAGCCACGGCGAGAGCGAGCCCGCCGGCCACGGCACGAGCGCGACGAGATAGGCGCCGTAGACCATCGCGCCGTACAGCAGCCGTGCCCGCTCGCGCCCGAGCTTGACGGCGAGCGTGTGCTTGCCGGCGCGCTTGTCGGAGTCCACATCGCGCACGTTGTTGACGACGAGGATCGCCGCCGCGAGCAGCCCGACCGGCACGGCCAGCACGAACGCCTGCCACGGCCAGCGCTCGAGCTGGGCGAACGTCGAGCCCGCGACGGCGACGATCCCGAAGAAGAGGAACACGAAGAGCTCGCCGAGGCCCTCGTAGCCGTACGGTCGCGGGCCGCCCGTGTACAGGACGCCGGCGGCGATCGACGCGATGCCGACGAACAGCAGCTCGATCCCGGCGACGGAGACGAGGTAGACGCCACACAGCGCCGCGAGGCCGAACGTCGCGTACGTCGCGACGAGGACCTGCTTCGGGGGCACGAGCCCGCCGGCGGTGACGCGCACTGGGCCGAGCCGGTCATCCGCGTCGGCTCCGCGCCGCGCGTCGGAGTAGTCGTTTGAGAGGTTCGTCCCGATCTGGATGAGGATCGAGCCGAGCAGCGCGGCAATGAACGCCCCGGCCCGGAAGACCTCCTCGAGCTCCCAGGCCAGCGCGGTGCCGACGAGCACCGGCGCGATCGCGGCGGGCAGCGTGCGCACCCGCGCGGCCATGAGCCAGATCCGCACTACGGCCTCTTGGGGAAGCGGGAGAAGTCGGGCGTGCGCTTCTCCTTGTAGGCATCGCGGCCCTCCTGCGCCTCCTTGTTCTCATAGAAGAGGAGGTTCGCGTCGTGCGCGAGCTGCTGGATGCCGGCGAAGCCGTCCTCCGAGGCGTTGAAGCTCGCCTTCAGCAGCCGCAGCGCGAAGGGCGACATCCGGAGCATCTCGCGACACCAGGCGACCGTCTCGTCCTCGAGGTCGTCCAGCGGCACGACGGTGTTGACGAGGCCCATCTCGAGGGCCTGGCGTGCGTCGTACTGGCGGCACAGAAACCAGATCTCCTTCGCCTTCTTGGGCCCGACCAGGCTCGCCAGCAGGCTCGCGCCGAAGCCGCCATCGAACGAGCCGACCCGCGGCCCGACCTGTCCGAAGATCGCGTTGTCGGCGGCGATCGTCAGGTCGCAGACGAGGTGCAGGACGTGCCCGCCGCCGATCGCGTAGCCGGCGACCATCGCGACGACCGGCTTGGGCAGGCGGCGGATCTGGACGTGCAGGTCGGTGACGTGGAAGCGGCCGACGGCGGGGCGGGCGGGGTCGGATTCCGGCTCGGTCAGGTAGCCGGTGTCGCCGCGCACGTTCTGGTCGCCGCCCGAGCAGAACGCGAGCGGCCCCTCGCCGGTCAGGATGATCGCGCCGACCGACGTGTCCTCACGGGCGCGGTTCAAGGCGCCTGAGATCTCGATGATCGTCTGCGGCCGGAACGCGTTGCGCAACTCGGGGCGGTCGATCGTGATCTTCGCGACCCCGTCGCCGCTGCGCTCATAGCGGATGTCGTCGTACTCGCCGCCGGAGATCCAGTCCACTGCCATGGCTGTGCAGGCTACTTTCACGGCATGCTCGTCGAAGCCTGGCTCACGCGCGCGGCCCGCATGCGACCCGACGGCGTGGCACTGCGCGCCGAGGACGGCGCCCTCACGTACGCCGAGCTCGACGCGGCGGCGACCGCTGCGGCGCAGCGGCTGAGCGCGCTCGGGGTGCGGCGCGGAGGTCGCGTCGCGATCGCGCTACCGGCGCGGCGGGCGTTCGTCGAGACGCTTCACGGCTGCCTGCGGCTCGGCGCGATCGCGGTGCCCATCGACCTGCGCCTGAGAGCGCGCGAGCGAGCGCTGCGCACGGCCGGCTGTGCGGCCGTCGTCACGGAGCCGCTCGAGGGGTTGGCGGACGCGGGTGCTCCGCTGACCGCGACCCACGACCTCGATGCGACGGCGATCGTCGTGCACACGTCGGGCACGACGAGCGGACCGCGCCCGGTGGCGCTGACGTACGGCAACTGGCTGTGGAGCGCGCTCGGCTCGGCCGTCGCGCTCGGCTCGGATCCGCGCGAGCGCTGGCTGTGCACGCTGCCGCTGGCGCACGTCGGCGGGCTGTCGATCCTGCTGCGCAGCGCGATCTACGCCACGACGACGATCCTCCACGAGCACTTCGACGCCGAGGCCGCCGCGGATGAGGTCGCGTCGCGATCGACGCTCGTCTCGGTCGTGCCGACGATGCTCGCGCGGCTGCTCGATGCCGGCCTGCACGAGCCGCGCACGCTGCGCGCCGCGCTCGTCGGCGGCGCCCCGATCTCGCCCGCGCTGCTCGAGCGCGCTACGGCCGCGGGCGTGCCGACCGTCACGACCTACGGCCTCACCGAGGCGTGCTCGCAGGTCACGACGGGCGGGCCGCCGCTGTTCTGCACGCGCGTGCGGATCGGCGCCGCACGCGAGATCCTCGTTGCCGGGCCGACCGTCGCGCCCGGCGCCCTGCAGCAGGACGGCTGGCTGCACACGGGCGACGAGGGCGCGCTCGACGAGGACGGCAACCTGATCGTCACCGGGCGCGCGGGCGACACGATCATCACCGGCGGCGAGAACGTCGCGCCGGCGGAGGTCGAGGCGGTGCTCGAGAGCCACCCGGCCGTCGCCGAGGCCGCGGTGCACGGTGCGCCCGATCCGCAATGGGGCGAGCGCGTGGTCGCAACAGTCGTCCTCAAGGCCGGCCAGACGGCCACGGAGGACGAGCTGCGGGGCTATTGTCGTGTCCGACTCGCGGGGTACAAGCTGCCCAGGGTCTACAGGTTCTCCGCCGAGTTGCCGAGGACGGTCTCAGGAAAGCTGTTGCGCCGATCTTTGGAGGAATGAATGTCACGCCTGGGCCGCCGTCGCTCGTTGACTCTTGCCGCTACCGCGCTGGTGGCGCTCACCGCCCCTGCCGCGGCTCAGGCGGCGACCTACACCGTGGCCGCCGGCCAGGGAACGTGCGGCGGCGCGGATCTCGCCTGCGAGTCGCTGTCGGCAGCCGCTACGGCGGTCAACGCGGGGTCCGGCGGTGACACGATCAACGTCAGCCCCGGCACCTACACGGAGAACCCGACCTTCAGCGTCCCCGCCATCACCGTCACGGGGTCCAGCGTGGCCCCGGGCGTGGTCGTCGCCGGCACGATCAGCTTCACCGGGGCCGGGGCGCCGAGCGTCCTGGAGAAGGTTGTCGTCATCATCAGCGCGGGCAACGGCGCGGGAGTCAGCGTCGGCTCTGCATCCGGTGGCGTGGCGCTGCGCGACGCGATTGTGTTCAGCGCCGGCGGCGCCGGCATGACGATCGGCGGGGGGGTCGGAAACTCGATCACGCGCAGCACCGTGA
>JALZJA010000069.1 GCA_030860005.1 Actinomycetota bacterium | reverse complement strand
CTTCTGCGCCGCGCCGCCGCGGCGCGCGGGCGCACGCTGGAGCCCGGAACCACGCCGTTCGCCGTCCTGCGCGAGCGGCGCCTGGACGCGCTCGGCGACCTCGTCGAGCGCCACATCGACGCCGACGCGATCCTCGAACTGCTCGAGGACGGCGCGCCACCCGACCTGCCCACGATCACGTCGGAGGTGCGCGGAGTTGCTGCGCTTCGTGACGACCGCTGACACCGAGATCCTCGCCGCCTGCGCTGCCGTCGCGCGCCTCGGCGACGACTTCCCGCAGGTGCGCTGCGCGAACCCTGGCGGCGTCATCGACCACGACGCGTTCGTCGACGATCTGCTCGACGGCGCGCGCGTCGTGCTCTGCCGCATCCTCGGCGGGCGCCGCGGCTGGCCCGACGGCTTCGACCTCCTGCGCGAGCGCTGCGCGCAGCGCTCGATCGCGCTGCTCGCGCTCGGCGGCGAGATCGAGCCCGACGCCGAGATGACGACGCTGTCGCTCGCGCCCGTGGGCGCCGTCGCGCAGGCCGGCGAGTACCTGCGCCACGGCGACGTCGGCAACGTCGAGCAGCTGCTGCGCTTCCTCGCCGACACGTTCCTGCTGCACGGCCACGGCTTCGAGGCACCGCACGAGGTGCCGGACCTCGGCGTCTACGTCCCGGGCGTCGGCGACGTCGAGATCGAAGACGCGATCGCACGCCACGAGCCCGGCCGGCCGACAGTCGGCATCTGCTTGTACCGCTCGCACCGGATCACCGGCAACGCGGCGTGGGTCGACGAGCTGTGCGCGCAGATCGAGGCCGCGGGCGCAAACGCGATCGCCGTCTGGGGCACGACGCTGCGGCGCTCCGCCGATGGCTCGGTCCCTGCGCTGTCGCTGCTGCAAGGCCGCGTCGACGCGCTCATCACGACGATGCTCGCGACCGGCGGCTCGCACGCCGCCGACGCGGCGACCGGCGATGGCGACGAGCAGCGCTGGGACGCGGCGGCGCTCGAGGCGCTCGACGTTCCGGTCATCCAGGCCGTCTGCGCGACGGCGTCGCGCGCGAGCTGGGAGGAGAACACGAGCGGGCTGTCGCCGCTGGATGCCGCGACACAGGTCGCGATCCCGGAGTTCGACGGGCGGCTGCTCGGCGGCGTCGTCTCGTTCAAGGAGCACGACGCCGAGGGCACGGCCGTCGGGACGGCGGTGCGCCGCTACGTCGCCGACCCCGAGCGCTGCGCCCGCGTCGCCGGGCTCGCGGTGCGCCACGCGCGCCTGCGCTTCACCCCGAACGCCGCCAAGCGCGTGGCGCTGCTGCTGACGAGCTTTCCGACCAGGCACGCGCGCGTCGGCATGGCCGTCGGTCTCGACACGCCCGCGAGCGCGCTCGCGCTGCTCGACGCGCTGCACGACGGCGGCTACGGCGTCGAGCGCCCCTACGCGCACGGCGACGAGCTCATGCACGCGCTCATCGCCGGCGGCGGACACGACCCCGAGTTCCTCACCGACGAGCAGCTGGCGAGCAGCGCGCTGCGCCTCCCCGTCACCGAGTACGTGGCGTGGTACGAGACGCTGCCGGGCTCGCTGCGTGACGCGATCGAGAGCCGCTGGGGGCCGCCGCCGGGCGAGCACTTCGTCGAAGGCGACGACTTCGTCGTCGCCGGTCTCGAGCTCGGCAACGTGGTCGTCGCGATCCAGCCGCCGCGCGGCTACGGCGAGGATCCGGTCGGCATCTATCACGACCCCGAGCTGGCGCCGACGCATCACTACCTCGCCTGCTACCGCTTTCTCGAAGCGGCCTGGCGCGCCGACGCGATCGTCCACCTCGGCAAGCACGGGACGCTCGAGTGGCTGCCCGGCAAGATGCTCGCGCTGAGCGCCGCATGCGCGCCTGATGCCGCGCTCGGCGACCTGCCGCTCGTCTACCCGTTCGTCGTCAACGACCCCGGCGAGGGCGTCCAGGCCAAGCGCCGCGCGCACGCGGTGATCGTCGACCATCTCGTGCCGCCGATGATGCGCGCCGAGACCTACGACGAGCTCGCCGAGCTCGAGGCGCTGCTCGACGAGTACGCGCGCCTGGAGGTGCTCGACCCGCCGAAGCTGCCGGGTCTCGCGACGCGGATCTGGGACGCGATCGAGCGCGCGAACCTGCAGTCCGACCTCGGTGTCTGCGAGCGCCCCGACGACCTCGGCGCGCTCGTCGAGCACATCGACGGCTACCTCTGCGAGGTCAAGGACATCCAGGTCAAGGACGGGCTGCACGTGCTCGGCTCGCCGCCCGCGGGCGAGCAGCTGCGCGGGCTCGTCAGCGCGGTGCTGCGGCTGGGATCGGGCGACGTGCCGGGATTGC
>JALZJA010000064.1 GCA_030860005.1 Actinomycetota bacterium | reverse complement strand
CTACGACGCGTTCTGGCTCGTCGGCGGACGTGTCGCCGACTGGGGCGCGCTCGAGGAAGCCGGCGACGTGACCGGGCGGACGTTCGCGGCGCTGCGCGGCGGCGACGTGCGCGGCGCAGCGGCCCAGCTGCCTGCCGATGCCGTCGCCGAGGCGCGCATCGTGCAGACGTGGCTGGCCGGCCGTCTGGACGTCCCCGCTCTCGAGCTCGATCCCGCGCCGGGGACGGAGCGGATCGAACGGTTCGTCGAGGGCGCGGCGGCGCTCAGCTACTGAACGGCAGCTCGACGATCTCGGCACTCGCCCCGCCGTCGATCACGATCGTGTCGCCGGGCGATGCTTCCCGGCGCACGAGCGCGAGCGCGATCGGGCCGTGGACGGGGGACACGACCGACGTCGCGACCTTGCCGACGACGCGCTCCCCGAGGCGCAGCTCGGTGCCTGAGGAGAGCGGGTCGGCGAGCTTCAGCCCGCGCAGATGGCGGTTGGGCTTGCCGCGGTAGAAGAGCCGCGCGACCGTCTCCTGGCCGACGTAGCAGCCCTTGGTGAAGTTCACCGCGCGCTCGTTGAGCCCCGCCTCCTGGGGGATCGTCGCTTCGTCGAGCTCGTGCCCGTAGCGGGGGCGACCGCGCTCGACGCGCACGATCTCGGCGGCGTCCTCGGACACCGGTGCCGCGTCGCCGCCCATGAGCGCGCCCCGGATCGTCTCGGTGTCGTCGGCGTCGCAGAGCACGTCGATGCCGACGTCGGTGACGATCAGGCGCACGGGGAGGTCGGCGATCGTGCCCGCGCGGTGAGCGTGCTCCTCGTCGGGGAGGTCCTCGGCGCCGGCGATCGTGCGGGCATTGGGACCGATCAGCGACAGCAGGCCCTTCTGAAGCGTGCCCTTGTGCAGCTCGACGTCGAAGCCGATCTTGAAGCGCCGGATCATGTCGAAGAGCGGTTGCAGCGTCGCGCGCTCGGTGTCGAGCAGCAGCTCGGGCTGCGGGCCGCCGACGGCGAGCACGCGCAGGTCGCCGAGCATCTTGCCCTTGTGCGTCAGAAACGCGGCGTAGCAGCCGTGCTCGTCGCGCAGGCCCTCGATGTCGTTGGTCACCTGCCCGGCGAGAAACGATCTCGCATCGGTGCCCGTGAGGGAGAGCTTGCCGCGCTCGGAGCGGTCGACAAGCCCGCACGTCTCGGTCACGGCGTGGTATTCGGCGACGAGGTCCTCGGTCGTGGCGGCCATCGATCGAGGATAACCCTCGGCGCGCCTCGGGTGGGTGGGTCGAGTTCGTCGGTCCAATACCCTTCGGGGCGATGGCGCTCGCCGACACGTTCACCGAGATCATCGACTCGTTGCCCGACGACTGGACCGACCTCGAGATCGACCTGCGGATCTTCGACGAGAGCCGTTACGTCGCTGCGGCGACGTACGTCGTCACGTGCAACGCGCAGCCCTACTCGCGCCACGACTGGCACTGGCGGCTGCTCGTCGCCCATCGCTTCGGACACGCGGCGGCCGCGCCGACGGTCCACGGCACGCTGAAGCTGCTCGACGAGGCCGGTATCGAGGGCGAGCTCGCCGTCCGCGAGGTTCGCGAGGGGCGCGTCGAGGTCACGCAGATGTGGGGGCGCCCGTACTCGGTCCGCGAAGAGTTCAAGCGCAACCGCGCCCAGTAGTGCGGCGCTGATGGCCCGCGTCCTCGCGCTCCTGCCTGACCTGCTGTTCGGCTCGAAGGTGCAGGGGATGCTCTCCGGCGCCGGTCACGATGTCGAGGTCATCTCCTCCGAGCCGGATGCCTGGGATCAGATCGCCGGCAGCGACCTGCTCATCGTCGACCTGTGCAGCGACGAGATCGACGGCATCGGCCTCGTCGACACGCTTGCCGCCGGCGGCGAGCTCCATGCAACGAAGACGCTGGCCTTCTACCGCCACACCGAAGTCGATGTGCGCACGCGCGCGATCGACGCGGGCTTCGACCTCGTCGTCCCGCGCTCGCGGATGAACCGCGAGGGCGTGCAGCTCGTCGACGGCCTGCTCGCACCCCCGGTCTCTGAGGCCTAGTACTGCTTTGTTAGCTTCACTCATCGTGTCGGGTGGGTCGCAGGGGCAGGTGGTTGAGGTCGACTGGCTGTGAGCAGGTCTGGCAGAGGCCGGTCCAGCACTTGAAGACGGGCTGAAGGGTCAGCACCGCCTGCGGGAGTGTCAGGTCGGCCGCGGGGCTAAAGGGCGCAACCGCTCGAGGGTCAAGAAGCCGTGGGCGGTGGTGACGAGCGCGGTGTGGTGATACCAACCGAGCCAGCTGCGACCCTCGTAGTGGTCGAGTCCGAGCTCGCCCTTGAGCTGCTTGTAGTCGAGCTCGATCTTCCAGCGCAGCCGCGCCAGCCGGGCGAGCCGCTCGGGCGCTGCGTCGGCTGGCAGGTTCGACAGCCAGTAGTCGGTCGGCTCATCCGCGCCCGGGGGCCACTGGGCGATCAGCCACTCCTCGCGGGGCTCAGCGGCGAAGCCCTTCTGCCAGCGGTGGGCGGCGCGCACCCGCACGAACGCGAAGCGGGAGGTCAGGGGCTCACCGCCGGGCCCGTCACGAAACGCGACGGTCTGCCAGTCCTCCTCGTCGAGCCCGGTGACCAGCGCCGCGATCGCCTTCGGCTTGCGGTCGGCGCGAAGGCGGCCGCGCGGGCGCCCGCTCGTGCCCTTGCGCTCGGGCACGGCGAAGGCGCTCCCAGGGCCGAACACGGCCGTCTCCGCGCAGACCGAGAGCACGTACTCGCACTCGGCCGCGTCGAGCCGCTCGCGCAGCTCGGTGTTGTCGCCGTAGGCGGCGTCGCCGAGCACCGGCGCCTTTTGCACCTCCCAGCCCGCGGCCTGCTCGACCAGCTCAGTGCCGAGCTCGGGCTTGGTCTTGAAGGCGACCTCGGCAGGGATCTTCGCCTTCGCTCGGCGCTGCTCGTCCTCGCACCACTCCTCGGGCAGATACAGCGCCCAGCCAAGCGGCACCGTGCCCCGCACCCCGACGGCGTGCAGCGACACCCCGATCTGGCAGTTACCGACCTTGCCAAGCGTGCCCGAGTACTGGCGCTTGACCCCCGGCGAGCGCTTGCCCTGCTTGGGAAACCCGGTGTCATCGAGCACCCATGCCTCGATCTCGATCTCGGTTGCGACCCGCTCGGCGACCGCGCGCACGACGGCGGCGGGATCCCACGGGCTGTCGGCCAGGAACTGCTGCAGACTCTGGTAGTCGGCCTCCCCACCCAAGCGCTCGACCATCGGCTCGAGCGACTTACGTGGGCCCTGCTCAACCAGCCCACGCAGATACAGGCCACCGTTCTCGACCTGCATCCGGCGATTCATCGCCCCCGCGAGCACCTCGCGACCGAACTCCTCAAGCCGCTGCTTGACCGCCGCCGGCGAATCGGTCCGCGCTGCCTCGATCACAGCCACCATCTTCCCCCCAGCATCGAATCCATCGGACGCAAGGAGGCTTCGACGCCAATACGGCGAACCCTACCCGCTAGCTAACAAAGCAGTACTAGCCAGGTGCAGCGGGCACAGCAAGGCATGTCAACAACAGTTGACACGACATCAGTTGTCAACTATGGTTGACGCATGGCATTTGTTCCCACCGAGGAAGAAGCTGTTCCGCGTGATCCGGCCGGGCCTCGCAGCGGTCGTCGCGCTGCGCCAGCTGGCCGATCGCCTCGAAGCCGGCCAGGTGGAGCGGGCGATCGACGAAGGCTGGTCGTTTGCCGAGATCGCCGCCGCGCTCGGGGTCAGTCGCCAA
>JALZJA010000063.1 GCA_030860005.1 Actinomycetota bacterium | reverse complement strand
GCGATCGCGCTCGTCGCCGCCCATCCGCGGCTCAGCTTCGCGGTCAACGTCTCGGGTGCCTCGATGGACGACGACGACCTGCTGGCGCTCGTGCCGCGCGAGCTCGCGCGCACGGGCGCGGACCCGTCACGGCTCGCCTTCGAGATCACCGAGACCGCGACGATCGCCCGCATGGACGACGCGCGCCGCTTCGGAGAGGCGCTCACCGGCCTCGGCTGCCAGCTCGCGATCGACGACTTCGGCACGGGCTTCGGGTCATTCTTCTACCTCAAGCACCTGCCGGTGTCATACCTCAAGATCGACGGTGACTTCATCGCCAACCCGCGCAGCCGCACCGACGAGCTCGTCATCGAGGCGATCGTCGGCATGGCGCGTGCCCTGGGCAAGCGCACGATCGCCGAGTTCGTCGGCGATGACGCGACGATCGCGCTGCTGTCCGCACTCGGCGTCGACTTCGCGCAGGGCTACCACATCGGCCGCCCGTTCCCCGTCGCCGAGCTGACGGGATGACTGACGCAGATTCGAAACCGCCGCCCGCCTCGGGGTCATCTGACACCTACGCGACGATCCGCAGCTCCTTCGGCAGGCCGCTGAGGATCTCGTGCCCCTCGGCCGTGATCGCCACGAGGTCCTCGATCCGGACCCCGATCGCCCCGGGGACGTAGACGCCCGGCTCGACCGTGACGATGTTGCCCGCGGCCAGCACGTCGGTGCCCTGCTTGGACAGGCGCGGGCCCTCGTGCACCTCGAGTCCGACGCCGTGGCCGAGGCCGTGGCCGAAGTGCTCGGCGTGGCCCGCGTCATCGATGATCGCGCGCGCGACCGCGTCGATCTCCTTGCCGGTCGGGCCGGGGCGCACGGCGGCGAGCGCCTCTTGCTGTGCGTGCAGCACGAGGTCGTAGATCGCGCGGTCGCGCGGGTCGAGCTCGCCGGTGGCATACGTGCGCGTGCAGTCCGACACATAGCAATCGAGCTGAGCGCCCCAGTCGATGACGACGAGCGTGTTCGCCGCGATCGGGACGTCGCGCGGCACGGCGTGCGGCAGCGCGCCGTGCTCGGCGGCGGCGACGATCGGCGCAAAGGAGACGCCCTCGGCGCCGCGACGGCGGATCGCGAACTCGATCTCGAGCGCGATCTCGCGCTCGGTGCGCCCCACGAGGCCGCCGGCGAGCACGTCCTCGAGCGCCGTGTCCGCGAGCCGGGCGGCGGCGCGGATCTTGTCGACCTCGCCGGGTTCCTTCACGGCGCGCAGCCCCTCCACGATGCCGCCCGCCGCGACGAGCTCGACGGCCGAGGGGAGCACGTCGGCGAGCTTCGCGTGAAGCTTCACCGACAGGTCATCGTCGTCGAAGCCGAGCCGCAGCGGCGTCTCAGCGTCGATGCCGTCTGCCACGCACGCGAGCAGGTCGGTGGCGATCTCGCGCTGCCAGCCCTCGTCGAGCTGCTCGGCGGCCTGCGTGAGGTAGCGAAAGTCGGTCACGAAGCGGCGCGCGTCCGGGCCGGCGAGGGCGACCGCGTTGGAGCCCGTGAAGCCCGTCAGCCAGCGGACGTTCACGCGGTTCGTGACGAGCAGCGCACCGAGGTCGCGCTCGGCGATCCGCGCGCTGAGGGCGTCGAAGCGCTCGTCGCTCATCCGCGCAGCTCCGCATTGAGCGTCACCAGGGCCTCGCGGTAACCGTCGGGGCCCTTGCCGGCAATCGTGGCGATGCAGCCGTCCGCGAGCACCGAGACGTGGCGCCACGGCTCGCGCTTCATGACGTCGGAGAGGTGCACCTCGACCGCGGGCACCCCGGCGATCTCGAGCGCGTCGCCGATCGCGCGCGAGTAGTGCGACCAGGCGCCGGCGTTGATGATCAAGCCGTCGGCGACGTCCTCGAGGCGGTGCAGGTGCTCGACGAACTCCGATTCGGAGTTCGTCTGAAAGAAGCGCACGTCGAGCCCGAGCTCGCGCGCGAAGCCGTCGATCGTCTGCTCGAGCTGGCGAAACGTGATGCCGCCGTAGTGCTGCGGATCGCGCCGCCCGATCTGGTCGAGGTTGACGCCGTGCATGACCTGAACGCGGTTGTGGCTCATGCGGTCCTGGCTCGAGATCATGAGGCGGTCAACTCTGTCACGGCATCTGGTCGGGCGTTCGGTCCTGCCGCTGGCGCCGCCGCCGCGACTACGATGCGAAAGATGGACGACGATGCCGCCGCGCGTCTGCGCGTCGCGCTCGAGTTGCACGCTCTCGGCAAGCAGATGCTCCGCTCGCGCCTACGGCGTGAGCGTCCCGAGATCACCGATGCCGAGCTCGACGAAGCGATCCGGGCATGGTTGCGCGAGCGCCCGGGAGCGAAGCACGGCGACGCGGTCGGCCCGCCGTCAGACCGGTTTGCATGAGCCGGGTCGAGGACGCGTTGCGACGGATCGTCGGACATCTTCACGATGCTCCGCATCCTTTCGCCCTCGTGGGGGGCTTCGCGGTCTCGGCGCGCACCGAGCCGCGCTTCACGCGCGACGTCGATCTCGTCGTCGCCGTCCCAGGCGATGCCGAGGCGGAGGCTCTCGTTCTCGACCTTGCCGAGCGCGGATACGCTGTCGTCGCGGCAATCGAGCAGCTCGCCGCGAAGCGATTGGCGACAGCCCGCCTGGCGTTGCCCGATGCGCACGGAGGCGAACTGATCGTCGATCTGCTGTTTGCCTCCTCCGGTGTCGAGCCGGAGATCGCAGCTCGCGCCGAAGCGCTCGAGCTGCTCGACGGTCTCGTCGTCCCGGTCGCCCGGACCGGCGATCTGCTCGCGCTGAAGCTGCTCGCCCGCGACGACCTCGCACGTCCGCAGGACGCTGCCGACCTGCGAGCGCTGCGCGCCGTCGCCACCACTGACGACCTCGCGCTCGCGCGCGAAACAGTGGCGCTCATCGCCGAGCGCGGATACGCCCGCGGGCGCGATCTCACAACAGCGCTCGACGCGCTGTCGAAGAACGTCTGAGCGCCCTCATCCCGCGGCCAGCTCGGCCACCGCCGCGAGCACCTCCTCCGAGGCCACGTGCTGGCCGAAGCGCACGTCGCCTGGGGCGCGCACGAGCACGAACGGAACCTCGTCGCCGCGGCGCTTCTTGTCGAGCTTCGTCGCCGCGACGACATCCGCGGGCGCGGCGTTCTCCAGGCGCGTCGGGAGCCCGCGCCGCGCAAGCAGCTCGCTGACCTGCGCGCGCAGCTCGTCGCACCCGCTCAGCCGCAGCGCCGCGAGCAGCCCGAGCGCGATGGCCTCGCCGTGGCGGTAGCGCGCGTAGCCCGTGACGGTCTCGATCGCGTGGCCGACGGTGTGTCCGAGGTTGAGCATCTGCCGCGCGCCAGCGTCGCGCTCGTCGGCGGCGACGACGGCGAGCTTCGTGCGGGCGCAGTCCAGGACGACGCGCTCGTCGACGTCCGCGCCGTCCGCGACGCGCTCCCACAGCGAGCCGCCCGCGATGAGCGCGGTCTTGAGGACCTCCGCGTAGCCGGCCGCATGCTCCTCGGGCGCCAGCGTCGCGAGCGTGTCGACGTCGGTGATGACCGCCGCGGGCTGGTGGTAGACGCCGACGTAGTTCTTCGCCTCGGGCAGGTCGACGCCGGTCTTGCCCCCGTACGCGGAGTCGACCTGGGCGACGACCGTCGTCGGGACCTGCACGACCGGCACGCCGCGCTGATAGGTCGCCGCGCAGAAGCCGGCGAGGTCGCCGACGACGCCGCCCCCGAGCGCGACGAGGTGGTCGTCGCGGCCCATTCCCTGCGCGGCGAGCTCGCGCCACACGCGCTCGGCGCCCGCGATCGTCTTGTGCTCCTCCCCCGGCTCGATCGCGATCGTGTGGTGCACGTCGCGGACCCGGGGACCGTAGTACTGGATGACGTGCTCGTCGGTGACGAGGAACGCGCGCCGCCCCGGGCGCGGAAGCCCGCCCAGCAGCCCGCGGCCGACGTATACGGGATAGTCGCCGCCGGCGGTCGCGGCGTAGACGAGCTTCGTCCCCGGCGGCGCCTCGCGCAGCGCGTCGAGCGCGGGCTGCGCGCGGCGCACGAGCCGGTCGCCCTCGGGGATGAACGCGTCGGCGATCGACTCATACAGCGGCCTGCGCTCGTGGTACAGCGCGGCGAACGCCTCGCGGTCGGCGGCCAGCGGGCGGTCCTCTCCGGCCGCGCGCTCCCATGCCGTCTCGAGCGAGACGTCCATCCAGACGACGGTGTGCTCGGCGAGCGCCGCGCGGACGCTCTGCGACAGGACGGCGCCGCCGCCGAGCGCGACCGCCGGTGCCCCGGACCGCAGCGCGCGCAGCACGACGGGCTCCTCGCGCTGGCGAAACCTGCGTTCGCCGTACGCCGCGAAGAACGTCGCGATGCTCATCTCGAGCTGGTCTTCGAGCAGCCTGTCGGTATCGAGGACGTCATCGAGCGCCGACGACTTCCCCGCCCCCATGAAGCCGATGAGGACTAGCGACCCGCGCGCCATCCGATGCGCTCGCGGTAGGCGTCCACGGCGGCGGTGACGTCGTCCATGTGGTCGCCGCCGAACTTCGCCCGGTAGGCGTCGGCGAGCACGAAGGCGACCATCGCCTCCCCCACGACGCCGGCCGCCGGCACGGTGCACGAGTCCGTGCGCTCGCGCAGCGCCTCGGCGGGCTGCTTCGTGGCGATGTCGACGGAGCGCAGCGGCTTGGTCAGCGTCGGCAGCGGCTTCATCGCCGCGCGCGCGACGAGCGGGTCGCCCGTCGTCATGCCGCCCTCCAGGCCACCCGCGTGGTTCGTCTCGCGATAGAAGCCGCGCTCGTCGCTGAAGAAGATCTCGTCGTGGGCCTCGGAACCCGGCTTGGCCGCCAGCTCGAAGCCCTCCCCCAGCCCGACGCCCTTGATCGCCTGGATCGAGCACAGCGCGCCGGCGAGACGCCCGTCGAGGCGCTCCTCCCACGAGACGTGCGAGCCGAGGCCCGGCACGAGCCCGTAGGCGACGACCTCGAAGACGCCGCCGAGCGACTCGTTGGCCTTACGCTGCGTGTTGATGTGGGCGACCATCGCGCGGCTGGACTCCGGATCCAGGCAGCGCACGGGGTCGTCGTCGACGCCGTCGAAGTCCTCCAGCGCGAGCGGCTCAGGGCGCTCCGGGACAGCGGCCGTGCCGATCTGCACGACGTGCGAGCGGATCTCCACCCCGAGCGCGCGCAGGAACGTGCGCGCCACCGCGCCGCCGGCGACGCGCGCCGCCGTCTCGCGTGCGCTCGCGCGCTCGAGCACGTTGCGCACGTCGGCCAGGTTGTACTTCTGCGTGCCGACGAGATCGGCGTGGCCCGGACGGGGCAGATGGACCTCCGCCACGTCGCCCTCGACGGGCCACGGGTTCATCCGCTCCTCCCAGTTGGCGTAGTCGCGGTTGGCGATCTGCAGCGCGATCGGAGCGCCGAGCGTGCGCCCGTGGCGCACGCCGCCGCTGACGTCCGCGCGGTCGCGCTCGATCTTCATGCGCCCGCCGCGCCCGTGGCCGAGCTGGCGCCGGGACATGTCGCGGTTCAGCGTGTCCGCATCGAGCTCGAGCCCGGCCGGCATGCCCTCGAT
>JALZJA010000059.1 GCA_030860005.1 Actinomycetota bacterium | reverse complement strand
CCGTCCCAGCGGTCGCAGCGCGCGCCGCGTGAGCAGCGTCGCGGTCAGCGCGGCAAGCACGGCGGCGGCCAGCGCGCACAGCAGCACGAGCCTGCGCGCGCTGCTGAGCGTCTCGTCGATGTCCGCGGTCGTGCCGGCGACGATCACCGCGCCGCCGGCGGCGGAGCCTCCCCCGAGCTCACCGAGCGGCGCCGCGTAGACGCGGATCGGATCGGGGCCGAGCTCGTCGTCGCCGTAGGAGGGGCGCCGTTGGCGCAGCGCGGCGCGCAGCGCCGGACCCGCGGGCAGCAGCCGGCCGCCGAGACCGCCCGAGCGCGCGACGATCCGCCTGGAGCGGTCGACGACCTGGACGAACAGCGCGCCGCCGGTGAGCCGCCCTTCGAGCGCGCCCGGCTCGGTCAGCAGCGCCGGGGTCGCGGAGGCCAGCCGCGCGACCTCGACCGCGCGACCGCGCAGCGACCGGTCCAGCTCGCCCACGAGCTGGCGCTCGAGCAGGGCGGGGACAGCGACCGCGAGCGCCACGACCGCCACGACGATCGCCACGACGACCGCCGCTGCAACCCGCCCCCTGAGGCTGATCGCCGTCACGTGTCCAGCCGGAAGCCGACTCCCCGGACGGTGTGAATCAGCGCCGGATCGCCGAGCTTGCGGCGCAGGTAGGCCACGTAGCGGTCGACGACGTTCGTCCCGGCCTCGCCGTCGCCGCCCCACACCTCCTCCAGCGCCAGCTCGCGCGTGACGACGCCGCGCGCGTTGCGCAGCAGCAGCTCAAGCAACTCGGCCTCGCGCCGCGTCAGCTCGAGATCGCGCCCGCCGCGGCGGGCGGTGGCGCTCTCGACGTCGAGCGTCAGGTCGGCGAACGCGAGCTGATGGCCCGGAGGCTGGTTGCGCCGCAGCAGCGCGCGCACCCGCGCGGTCAGCTCGGCGACCTCGAACGGCTTGACGAGGTAGTCGTCGGCGCCCGCGTCCAGACCCGCGACGCGCTCGGCAAGCGCATCGCGCGCGGTGAGCAGCAGGATCGGCACGGGCAGGCCCTTCGCGCGCAGCCGGCGCGTGACGGACAACCCATCCATCCCTGGCATCGTGACGTCGAGCACGATGAGGTCCGGGAGCGAGCGCTCGACCTGCGCGAGCGCGGCCCCGCCGTCGGCCACGGCGGCGACGTCGTACCCCTCCGCGCTGAGGGTCCGCTCGAGCATGCGCCGGATCGGAGCGTCGTCGTCCACCAGTAGGACGGCCGCCTCGGACATCGATCGAGTGTACGCGGGCGCGGTCCGAGCGCGGGGGCGCGGGATGCGAGAGGATCACGGTCGTGCCCGCAGAAGATTCGCGCACCGTCGACCAGCACCCTCCCGCCACGATCGCGACGCTCGACCTGCTCGTCGACGTCCTCTCGCAGGCCGACGAGTCCTCGGAGGGGACCGAGTTCTACTCGCGGCTGGCGGGCGCGGTCTGCGACCTCACCGGCATGCAGCGGGCGGTCATCTTCACCTACGACGACGCACGCCGGCGAGCGCACCCGTCGGGCGCGCGCGGCATCTCCCTGGACACCTTCGACGACGTCCACATCACGATGGAGTCCGCACCGATGGCGCGCCGTGCGCTCAAGGAGGACCGCGTGATCGAGATGCGCCCAGGCGCAGATCACGAGTTCCCGCCGCAGTTCGCCGAGCTCGTCGGCGACCATCCGCTCATCTACATTCCGATCGCCGCGGCGAATCGCTGGATGGGCGTGATCCTCGCCGACCCGGGGCCCGGCGCCGCGCCGCTGGACGACGAGCGCAGGGGCCTGCTCTGGACGCTGGGCAAGACCGTGGCGCTGGCGCGCAGCTCTCGCATCTCGACGTTCCACAGCGAGCGCGCCCGCGGCTTGGAGCAGCGCATCGACCTCGCGCGCGAGATCCACGACGGTGTGATCCAGCGGCTGTTCGGCGTCCTGCTGGCGCTGTCGTCGGCCAGCAGCGAGCTCGACGCCGCCGCGCGGCAGCGCTGCGCCCTGGAGGTGCGAACCGCGCTGGAAGACCTCCGCGACGCGTTGCAGCGCCCGCTCGGGCGCCCGTCGCGCGTGACCGGCACGACGCTCGCCCTCGAGCTGGACCGCCTGCGCGCGGAGCACTCCGATCTGAACATCACCGTCGACGGTTCGATTCCGGCCGTTCCCGACGGCATCGAGGCACTCGCGCAATCCGTGCTCACCGAGGCGATTCGCAACGCCCGCAAGCACTCCAGCGCCGCCAGGGTGCTCGTGCGCTCACATCGCAAACACGGCACGTTCGTGCTCGAGATCGAGAACGACGGCGTGACCCACGACCGGCACGCGAGCACCGGCGTCGGGCTGCGCCTCGCCGCGCTCGAGGCGTTGCAGGCGGGCGGATTGGTGGAGTTCGGGGAGCGCCAACCGGGCACATGGCAGGTGCGGCTCGTCGTGCCCGAGGGGGGCCACGAGGTTCAGATCGGAGAGATGGAGGATCAGTGAGCGCCACGCCCGGCGTCGACAGCGACAATCGCCTGCGCGTGCTCGTCGTCGACGATCACGATGTCGTGCAGTGGGGCATGCGGCTGATGCTCGCCGAGCTGCCGTGGGTCGAGCGCTGCCTGTCGGCGCGCAACGGCCACGAGGCGATCGCGCTGGCCCACGACTACGAGCCGCACGTCGCGCTCGTCGACCTGTTCATCGGCGAGGAGTCGGGTCCCGAGATCTCCGAGCGCCTGCACGTCGCGCATCCCGGGATCCAGGTGCTGCTGATCTCCGGTGCCGGGCGCATCTCCGCCGCCGCCGCACGCGCGTGCGGAGCCAGCGGCTTCATTCCCAAGGACTGGCCGGCGAGCGACATCGCCCGCGCCATACGGATGATCGGGCTTGGCATGACGCTCTTCGACGAGACCTCCGACCACCAGCCGGACGGCCCCGCGCTCACCGAGCGCGAGCAGGAGGTGCTGACAGGTATCGCCTCCGGCGCCACGAACCGGGAGATCGCGCTGGAGCTGCATCTCTCACCGCACACGGTCAAGGAGCACACGAGCGCGCTGTATCGCAAGCTGGACGTGCGCAACCGGGCCGAGGCCGTGCAGGTCGCGCAGCGGCTGCGCCTGCTCAGTTGATACCGTCGCCGCCCGCCCCGCGCCGTCGCGGCGTGGGCGCAGATCCTTCTCGCGCGCCCGACCCCCCGACCTGACGCGATGCACCCCCCACCCGGGGGGAAAGGCGGTCCTCACCGTGCAAGGAGCGCGACGGTGTGGGTGTGCTCGATTACAACCCCAGCGCTGTCCTGTTCCCCGGACAGGGCAGCCAGACACCGGACATGCGCGACGTTGTCGCCGCGGTTCGTCCCGATCTGCTCGACGCGGTCATCGATCTCGTCGGCGAGGATCCGTTCCCGCGCGTCGAGGAGTCCACGCGCTTTGCGCAGCCGGCGATCCTGTGCGCTTCGCTGGCGGGCT
>JALZJA010000055.1 GCA_030860005.1 Actinomycetota bacterium | reverse complement strand
AGCCCGCCAGCGAAGCGCACAGGATCGCCGGCTGCGCAAAGCGCGTGGACTCCTCGACGCGCGGGAACGGATCCTCGCCGACGAGATCGATGACCGCGTCGAGCAGATCGGGACGAACCGCGGCGACGAGCTCGCGCATGTCTTCGGTCTGGCTGCCCTGCCCGGGAAACAGGACAGCGCTGGGAGTGTTGTCAGGCACACTCCTACATTGCCCATCCCGGCGCGCGAAAACCCCTGTTCCCCCCGCCTGGGGGGTTGTCAAGCAGGCCGATCCGTCAGGCGCGCGATGCGGCCCTCCGACCACCGCCCTCTTCGGGGGTGGTGAGCCTCGCGATCACTTCGCGAGAACCGGGACCTTGGCCTGTGGGTTGGGGCTCGGGGTGCGCGTGGCGCGGGTGGTGGTGGACGGCGCTTCGCTGGGTCCCAACGCGTGCAGCTCCGCCTCCAGCAGCGCCGGCAGGTCGTGCACGTCGCTCAGCGCGTCGGGGTCCGCGTAGCAGCCGAAGAACAGCTCCTGGCGGTAGCGGACCATGCCGATCGCCAGCGCGTGCCCGGGGGCGAGCGGGACGACGGAGTAGACCGCCTTCAGCTCGCAGCCCAGCAGGTACAGCGATCCGCGGGGTGCCGGCGACTGGGAGACGGTGAGGTTGAACTGGCGCGGGGCGGCGAGCGCCCGGGCGACCGGCGAGCGCAACGGGGTGGGCAGCAGGGCGCCCGCCTGATACAGCGCCTGGGTGCCCGCCGGCCGATCGGTGTGCTTGAGCAGCCGTGTCTCGTCGCGTAGGTAGTCCAGCCGCTCTCTTGCGGCGGCGAGATGGATCGGCAACGGGATGCTCACCATCGCGATCTGGTTGCCATGCGCGGTATCGCCGATCTGGCGCATGCTGACCGGGACCATCGCCTTCAGTGGCGCATCCGGCGACTCGCCCTCGCGCAGCGCAAGCGTGCGTAGCGCCCCGGCCACGACCGCGAGTCCGACGTCGTTGAGCGTGCCGCCGCCGGCGCGGGCTGCGGCCAGGTCCTCGCGCTTGGCGTGGTAGCCGACGAGCACCCGGCGGGAGCCGATCGTCACGTTCAACGCCGACTGCGGCGCGGCCGGCAGGACGTCATCGCGGACGGCGCCCGCGATCAGCTTCACATGGCGCATGAGACGACCTGCCGTCGCTTCGGGGTGAGCGACCGCGTTCGCCGCCTCGCGCAGCGCGGCGACGCCGTCATCCAGGGTCTGGCCGATGGTGTCCAGCGTCCAGCCGACAGCGCCGGCCTGGCCACCGGGGCGCCAGGGCATCGCGGCCTGCGACGTCGCCTCGGGCTCGGTGTCGAGGATGAGGTTCACGATCTGCAGCGCGGCGATCCCGTCGACGAGGGCGTGGTGGATCTTGCCGACCACCCCCACGCAGCCGTCCTCCAGGCGCGGGACGAGGCAGATCTGCCACAACGGCCGGGCCGGGTCCAGCGGCGTGGAGAGGACCGTCGAGCGCAAAGCCTCGAAGCTCGCATAGCTGACGTGATCGTCTGGCTTGGTGAGCTCGATGATGTGCGCGCTCAGGTCGAAGTCCGCGTCGGCGATCCAGCGCGGCTCCGATAGACCGAGCGGCGCGCTGTCCAGTCGCCAGCGACACCACGGCACCTCGTGCAGTCGGCCATCCGCGCGTTCGCGCAACGCCTCTGCGCTCGGACGAGGACGATCGCCGGGTGCGGCGAAGATGGCGCTGAAGCCGACGTGCATGTGCGCCTGCGCGGACTCCAAGCGCAGGAACGACCCATCCACCGCCGACATTCGCGCGCCACGATCGCTGGCTGTTACCGGCTGCTCGGATGTGGTCGATGTCATGAGCGATCTCCTCGTGGTGGCGCACCGGGTGCGCGGCGAGCGGCATCTAGAACGCCAACTCGGTTCTTGTGCGTGGGCTCGTAGCTCGCGACGGCCCCGGCGGCTTCGGCGCGGCCGTTGCCGAGCGCGGCGGCGATCTGCGCGACGCCCTGATCGTCATAGCCTGCCCACGGCTCGCGCGTGGACGGAGAGCGAGCCGGGGTCGCGGGCTGCAGCGCGCGCACCTCCTGCTCGAACAGGTGCGGCAGCCGCGTGACGTGCGGGAGCGCGTCGGGATCGGCGTGCACGCCGAAATGCAGATGCTCGCGGTAGGAGAGCATCCCGATCGACAAGGCGTGCTGCTCGGCAATCGGGACCACCGGAAAGATCTCGTCCAAGCGCGCGCCCAGCACGGACAGCGCAATGCGCGGACCACGGACGTTGGAAACGGTGAGGTTGAAGGCGCGCGACGAGGCGCCGGCGCGCATCACCAGTCCGCGCAGCAGGCTTGGCAACCATCCCACCGCGGACATGAGCGCGTGGGTTCCTGCCGGACGCCCGCCTCCCTTGAAGCGCACGGTCTGACGGCGCACCCACTCCAGGCGTGCGGCCGGCGACGCGAGGTGCAGCGGCAGCCATACCCCCGCGACCGAGACGTGGTTGCCCAAGGCACCCTGTTCGTGGTGTTCGCGCATGTCGATCGGGATCATCGCCTTCAAGGGCTCGGTGGGTTCATCGCGCTCCATCGCCAGCGTGCGCAGGGCGCCGGCCACGACCGCGAGCCCGGCGTCGTTGAGCGTCGCGCCGGTGCCGGACGTCACGGCCCGCAGGTCAGCGCGCGCAGCGCGGTAGTCCACCAGCGTGCGCCGCGGCCCGAGCTGCGTGTTCAGCTGGCAGTCCGGCCCCTGCGTGAGCAGATCCTCAGCCAGTGCACGTCCGATCCGTCCCGCGTCGCGGATCGCGTTGCGAGCGGTCGACCGTGGCCGCACCGCCGCATGCGCGACGTCGCGTGCTGCGCGGATCGTGCTCTCGGCGCCGTGCACGAGCGGGTCAAGCGCGCGCTGTGCCGTGCTGGGCTCAGGCTCGGCGCTCCAGAGCTCGGACGATGCTGCGGGGGCGTCGCCGTCGGAGTCCAACACGAGCGCCGCGACCACCAGGGCCGCGGCCCCATCAGCCATCGCGTGGTGTACGCGCCCCACGACGGCCATGCGCCCGTCCTCCAGCCGCGGAACGAGCGCGATCTGCCAGAGCGGGCGGGCGCGATCGAGTGGCTGGGAAAGCAGCGCGTCGCGCAGTTGCGCGAAGCGCGCCAGGCTGACCGCCTCGTCGGCGTCGCTGAGCGCCACCACATGGGCGGCGAGGTCGAACTCCGTATCGTCGACCCAGCGGGGCTCGCCCAATCCCAGCGCCGCGGAGAGCAGACGCTGGCGACAGCGCGGCACCGACTGCATCCGGCTCGCCGCCCGAGCACGCAGGGCGTCGATCGTCGGCCGCTCGCCCTCGACAGGTGGCGAGCAGATCGCACTCCAGCCAACATGCATGTGCGCCTGCGGGGACTCCAGACGCAAGAAGGATCCATCGACCGCCGACAGGTGCTCGCCATGACCGTCCACGGCACTCACGCCGCCAGCCGCGATGCCTCAGCGGTCAGCTCCCACCGCGGCATCGACTTCTTTCCCCATCGCGCGCGGTCCGCATAGTCCATCAGCGTCCCGAAGTACTGCTGCAGCGGCGGCGGGCGAAACCCGAGCGCGCGGCCCCGCCGCGCGTCGAACATCAGCCGCGACCGGAAGTACGGGACGAACACGCCCGCGCGCTCCTCGGACCTGGGGTCCTCGCCCAGGGCAACGAGCTCCGGGGGGTCGCGATCGAAGGCGCTGGCGGCCATGGTGGCGAGCTCGATGTTCGTCACCGCGTCGTCGCCGGCGACGGCGTGGAAGGCGCCCTCCTGGACCGGGCCGTCGAGCAGCGTGTACAGCGCGTCGGCGACCGTGTCGACGCAGACGACGTCGACGTGCCCGTCCGGGTCGGCAGGCACCGACGGCAGCAGGTTGCGGGCGAAGGCCAGCAGCGGCCAGTAGATGACGTTGAAGGCCGGCGTCCAGCCGGTGACGCTGTCGCCGACGACGATGCTGGGACGCAGGATCGCCGCAGGGAAGTCGCAGTCGTTCACCAAGGACTCGGCCTCGAGCTTGGTCTGCTCGTAGGTGTTGCGGAAGCTCTGGCCGACGTAGCCTTGATTCTCGCGGACGCGTCCGACGCGCTCGCCCGCGACGTAGGCGGTCGAGACATGCACGACGCGCTCCAGGGAACCTTGCGCGTACGCCTCCGACGCGAGATCCATCACGGCGTGCGTCCCGGTGACGTTGATCCTGCGCGCGTCATCGAGCGGAAGGTCGAAGGTGATCGACGCGGCGCAGTGCGCCACGGCCGAGACCTCGCTCGTCAGCCGGTCGCGCGTCGCGGAGGCGAGCCCGAGGCCGCGCTGCTCGAGGTCGCCCGCGACGGCGCGAACGCGCCCTCGCACGGCAGGGATGTCGTCGGGGGCCAACAACGTGGCCATCACCTCGTCCAGGCGCCCCTCGGCCTCCAGGTCGTCGGCGGCGCGCACGATCGTCACGACATCGCGATCGCTTTGCTCGAGCAGGCGCACGAGCAACTCCATGCCGACGAACCCGGTGGCGCCGGTCATTAGAACTGGTCCATGGGTCATAGCGGGATATTCCTGTTCATAGGGTGGGGACGGTCGGTGCAGGCCAGCGTCTGCAGAGCGGCGGCGAGCCGCTCACGCGTGGCCGAAGGTGGAACGATCTCGTCGACGGCGCCCTCGCGGGCGGCCGTCTGGGCGGTCAGGTTGTCGCGCTCGTATTCCGTCGCGAGGCGCTCGCGTGCCTCATTGGGATCGTCGGCGGCGGCGATCGCACGGTGGTGGACGAGGTCGACGGCCTGCTTGGCCCCCATCACGCCGAGCTGCGCCTGCGGCCACGCGAGCACGAGGTCTGCCCCGAGCTCGCGGCTGTTCATCGCGATGAACGCGCCACCAAAGGCCTTTCGCAGCACGACGGTGATGCGCGGCACCGTCGCGGCGGCGAAGGCGTGGACGAGCTTCGCGCCGTGGCGGATGACGCCGAGCTTCTCCTGCGAGCTGCCGGGCAAGAAGCCCGGCGTGTCGACGAGCACGACAAGCGCAATTCCATACAGGTCACACGTGCGCACGAAGCGGGCGGCCTTCGTCGCCGCGTCCGCGTCGAGCACCCCGCCGAGGTAGCGGGGCTGGTTGGCGACGATGCCGACCGCGCGGCCGTCCAGGCGCGCGAAGCCGGTCAGCATGTTGCGCGCCCAGCGCGGGCTGATCTGCAGCAGGCGCCCGCCGTCGACGAGCGTGCGCACGACGTCGCGCACGTCATAGACGGTGCGACTGGCCGCCGGCACGGCGTCGTCGGACGGGCGGTCGAACGGATCCAGGCTCGGCCAGCGCCGCACGGGCTCGCCGGCGTGCTGAGGCAGATAGTCGAGCAGGTCGCGCACGAGCCAGGCGGCGTCCAGATCGCCGTCGGCGACGAGCTGGCACACGCCGTTTCGGTCATGCACCCTCGGGCCGCCCAGCGCTGCTGCGTCGACGTCCTCGCCGGTGACCTCCTTGACCACTCCCGGCCCGGTCAGGAACATCGACGCCTGCTTGGTCATGACGACGAAGTCCGTCAGCGCGGGGGAGTACGAGCCGCCACCGGCTGAGGCACCGCAGATCACCGAGATCTGGGGTACCTGACCGGAGAGCGCGACGTTCTCGTTGAAGATTCGCCCGTAGCCCGCCAGCGCGGCGACGCCCTCCTGCAGGCGCGCGCCCGCCGACTCGATGAAGCCCACGACCGGCATGCGCGCCCGGCCGGCGGTTTGCAGCACACGGCAGATCGTCTCGGCGTGCACCTCGCCCAGCGAGCCGCCGACGTAGGACGGGTCCTGCGCGTAGCAGGCGATCGGGCGACCGTCGACGCGGCCGGTGGCGCCGACGACGCCGTCACCCGGGGTCGTCTTCTCGCCCATGCGGCGCGAGACGACCTCGCCGCGCACGAGCCGAAGCGAACCCGGATCGCACAGCGCCGTCAGGCGCCCGAGCGGGCTGAGCTTCTCGTCGACGCGTGGGACGAGCGCGAGGCTGCTCACACGGTCTCCAGGCACAGCGTGACGTTGTGGCCACCGAAGCCGAAGCTGTTGGACAGCGCAACCGCGCGCTCCGAGCTGGCCGTCTTCATCGGCTGCGCCACGTTGGGCACGTAGTCGAGGTCGAGGCCCTCCTCGGGCTCCTCGTAGCCGAGCGTCGGCGGAGAGACACGGTCGCGCAGGGCGAGCATGGTCGCGACGGCCTCGACGGCGCCGGAGGCGCCGAGCAGGTGGCCGATCGCGGACTTCGTAGACGAGACGGGGATCTTGTGCGCGTACTCGCCGAGCGAGGTCTTCAGCGCCGCCGTTTCGGAGCGGTCGTTGAGCTGCGTCGACGTGCCGTGCGCGTTGATGTAGTCGATGTCCGCCGCGGTCAGGCCGGCGTCGGCCATCGCGAGCATCATCGCGCGCGCGCCACCGCTGCCCTCCGCCTCGGGGGCGGTGAGGTGATGCGCGTCTCCCGTCGCGCCGTAGCCGCGGATCGTGCCCAGGATGTTGGCGCCGCGCGCACGCGCCGACTCGCCGTCTTCCAGCACGAGGACGGCGGCGCCCTCGCCCATGACGAAGCCGTCGCGGCGGTTGTCGAACGGGCGCGAGAAGCCGGTCGGCGACAGCGCGCTCATCGAGCTGAACGACGCCCGTGACAGCGGCGTGAGCGCCGCCTCGGAGCCGCCGGTGACGACGGCCTGCGCGTCCCCGCATTGGATCGCGCGCATCGCGGTACCGATCGCATGGCCGCCGGCGGCGCACGCCGACACGACGCTGAAGATCGGGCCCTTGAGGCCGTGGCGCAGCGACAGCGCAGCCGATCCGGCGTTGCTCATCATGAGCGGGATCGCCAGCGGCGAGACGCTGCTCGCACCGCTGTCGCGCAACGTGTCGTGGTTGCCCTCCAGCGTGCCGATGCCGCCGATGCCGGTGCCCAGCACGCAGCCGATGCGAAACGGGTCGTAGGGCAGCTCGTCGGCCCAGCCCGCCTGGCGCAGCGCCTCGTCGGAGGCCACGACGCCGAATTGCGTGAAGCGATCGGCACGGCGCGCCTCCTTGCGCGACAGGTGGTCGGTTGCCTCGTAGTCCGCGCAGGGGGCTTCCCCGTCGACGAAGGCGCTCGTGCCCGCGGTCCACCGCTCGTGCAGCGCCTGAGCGCCGACTCCGAGCGGGGTCACGGCGCCGAAGCCGGTGACGACAACATCGGGCAGTTCGCGCCGCGGCATTACGCCGCCTTCTTCTCGGTGATGAAGTCGATTGCCTCGCCGACGGTCTTGATGTTCTCCATGTCGTCGCCTTCCATCTTCACGCCGTGCTCGTCCTCGACGATCTGGGCGAGCTCTGCGAGGTCGAGCGAATCGACATCGATCTCCTCCCATGTGGCCTCGCGCGTGAGCGCGTCCTCCTTGGCGCCGAAGGTCTTCAGCGACTCGAGGACGGTGGTCTCGATTGCGGTGGTGCTGTCGGTCGTGGTGCTCACTCAGGTTGCTCCTTTGATGTGCGGTTCAGGGGAAGGGCGGAAGGGCTGTGCCGGACGGCTAGGCGCTCATGCCGCCGTCGACGAACAGCGTCGTGGCGGTCACGTAGCCGGCGGCGTCGGAGGCGAGGAAGCGCACGGCGGCGGCGACCTCGTCGGGGCGTCCGGGTCGGCGCGCGGGCACGGCTTCGAGCACCTCGTCGGGCACGCCGGCGGTCATCTCGGTCTCGATGAAGCCGGGGGCGACGGCGTTGACGGTGACGCCGCGGCGCGCGATCTCGACGCCGATCGTCTTGGTCATGCCGATCAGTCCCGCCTTGGCCGCGGCGTAGTTCGATTGGCCCGGGTTGGCGCGCGGGCCGACGACGGACGCCACGTTCACGATGCGCCCGTAGCGGGCCTTGATCATCGGACGCAGCACGCAGCGCGTGAGGCGAAAGGCGGCGCTGAGGTTCGTGTCCAGCACGCGGTCCCACTGCTCGTCGTCGAGCTGGACGGCGAGGCCGTCGTCGGTCACGCCCGCGCAGTTGACCAGCCCGAGCACGGGGCCAAGGCGCTCCTGCGCGTCGGCGATGATGCGCTGCATGTCGTCGGGATCGCAGACGTCGCCGCCGATCGCGACCGCGGACCCGCCGTCCTGTTCGATCGCGTCGACGGTCGCGGCGGCGCCATCGGCGTCGGAGCGGTAACCGGCCGCGACGGCCCAGCCGTCGGCGGCGAGCTCGCGGGCGATCGCGGCGCCGATGCCCTTCGAGGCGCCGGTGACG
>JALZJA010000017.1 GCA_030860005.1 Actinomycetota bacterium | reverse complement strand
TGATGAGCTTGCCGTCGAGGTCTAGCAGGAGCGCGCCCGGTTGGCCGTTTACGTTGACTCGGCGGATGCCTGCTCCACCTCGGCGCAGGCCCTGGCGGGCCCAGGCCAGCAGGGTACGTGCCACGCGGGAGCGGCCGTGCAGCGAGCGCGCGAGGGCGGGTACTTTGCCGCCGCCGTCGCCGTGCAGCACGACGTCGTGGGCGAGCAGGGCCTCGAGAGCGCCGAGATCGCCCTCTCGGGCGGCCGCGAAGAAACGTTCCGCGAGCTCCTCACGCTGCTGTCCCGAGGACTCGAACCGCGGGCGGCGCTCCTCCACGTGCCGACGCGCTCGCGTCGCCAGCTGGCGGGTGTTGTCGACGCTCTTGCCCACGACCGTCGCGATTTCGTCGTAGTCGTAGTCGAACACGTCACGCAGCAGCAACACCGCCCGCTGCTCGGGGGACAGGCTTTCGAGCAGGACCAGGAAGGCGAGCGAAAGCGAGTCCGCGATCTCGGCTTGGCGCTCGGGGTCGTCGACCGCCTCGCCGACGATTGGCTCCGGCAGCCATTCGCCTACGTAGCGCTCACGGCGCGCCCTCGCCGAGCGCAGCTGGTCGATGGCGAGCCGCGTAACGACCGTCGCTACGTAGGCCCGCGGGGATTCGATTCGCTCGCCCGCCTCGAGCGCGTTGTGGACGCGCAGCAGCGACTCCTGCACGACGTCCTCGGCCTCAGCGACGCTGCCGAGCATCCGGTAGGCGATCGCAAAGGCACCGGGCTCGAGCTCTTCGAGCACGTTCTCGTGTGGTTCAGTCATGCGGCGCGGCCCAGGTGATCACGCCACGTGGGGCGGCTCGGTTGCCACCCCAGTTCGCGCTTGGCTTTGGCGTTCGATGCCCCGCGCACCTCGGTCATCATGACCGCAGCCGGCTCGCCGGCGAGCAGCCGGCCGAGCCAACGCGGCACCGGCCGCGGCGTCCCGGCGCCCAGACTGCGCGCCACAGCCGGCAGCCATTCCGCGACCGGCGCCGGATCGTCATCGACGATGTTGTAGATCCCGCGGCGGCCGCGCGCGACGGCAACCATGGTGGCCTCCGCGGCGTCCTCGACGTCAATGAACGACCACACGCCGCCACCGCCGCCGACCACCGGGAACTTCCGCTTGCGGATCATCTCCACCTGCTCGCCCCCCTCCGGGTCGAGCGATGTGCCGGCACCGTAGAAGTTGCCAAAGCGCAACACGACGCCCTCCGTCCAGTCGGCGCCGATCACCGCCTTCTCCAGGTAGCGCACGGCCTCCAGGGTCTCGCGCATCGCCGCCGGCGGGGAGGGATCGAGCGAGTCGTGCTCGGTCTTGACCAGGCCGCCCGTGCGAGCAAAGGGCCAACCCGCAAAGCTCTGCGCCACGAACCGGCGCACCCCGAACACCCGGCCGGCGGCGAGCAGGTGGTCGGTTCCCTCCGTCCGCAGTCGATTTGTCAGCGCGAAGCTGCGGTCGAAGTGGCGCATGTCCAGAGACCCCGCCAGCGCGGTCAACTGATGCACGATCACCTCAGGCTCAGCCTCGGCAACGGCCCGCGCCACTGCTTCGCGATCAAGTGCGTCGGCGACCACCGACCTTGCGCCCAGAGCCCGCAGGGCCTCCCGCTTGGACGGGCTGCGCGTCATGCCGACCACATCGTGGCCCTCCGCAACCAGCCGCGGCACAAGCTGCCTTCCGATGGCTCCCGTGGCACCTGCAACCAAAACCTTCATGACAGCTCCTATGTTCGGGTGAGTACGCCTAAGACGAGATGGGGAGCCAGCCTGTGACAGCTCGTCGCACGAGCCCTGCGCGCAGGGCGGTTCGTGATGCGCGCAGCAGCGTCTTGCCGATCGTCTCGCGCGCTTCGATGGCGGCGTGCGCCTGCGCCGCCTGCTCGAGGGAGAAGATCTGCCCGATGACGGGCTGCAGCCGGCCCGCCGCGGCGCCTTCGATCGCTTCCACGCTCAGACCGCGTGCCTGCATCGGATCGAGATTGAGTCCGCGCAGCACGACGACCTCGCGTCGGGGCAGGTCAGACGGCAGCTCGGTGAAGCTGCCGCTGGCCATTCCGTACTGGCAAAAGCGCCCGGCGGGGCGTAACAGCTTGGACGCGGCGGCCCCGATGTCGCCGCCGACCCCGTCGAACACCACATCGACCAGCTCGCCGCGTGCCCGCAAGGCCTCGTCCCAGCCCTTGTGTGAGTAGTCGATGAGAACGTCTGCGCCGAGCGGCTCGATCGCGGCGAGCTTGTCGGAGGATCCGGCGCACGCGACCACCTTCGCCCCGGCGGTCTTTGCAAG
>JALZJA010000011.1 GCA_030860005.1 Actinomycetota bacterium | reverse complement strand
AGCTTCCGCCCGAGGCGCGCGAGCGCATCCACACGTTCCTGAGGCTCTACCACGAGTCGGCGCAGACGCTCGACAGCGCCCGGCCCGACCTCTATGTGCACCGGCTCATCGAGCGCCTCGGCCTGCGCCGCCAGCAGGTCTTCACGGCGCAGGCCGACGTCGTCGAGCGGCTCGTTAACCTCGCGCGCCTCGGCGAGCTCGCGAGCTCCTACGCCCATCGCGCGCCGGGCGCCACGCCGCGCGACTTCGCGCGCTACGCGGCTGCGGTCGCCGATGCCGGCCTGCGCGACGAGGACGGTGCGCCGCCGCCTGACCCTGCGCGTCAGGGTGCGGTGCAGGTCATGGCGCTCGACGCCGCCGCGGGCCGCGAGCTGCACTGGGTCTTCGTCGTCGGCCTGACCTCGGCTCGCATGCCGGGTGCCCGGTTGCGCGCCGGCGAGCCGATTCCCGACGCGCTGCTGAAGGAGGCGCTCGGCCCGGACGATCGCGCGGCCCATGGCGCAGCGATGCGGCGACTGCTGCACGTCGCGATGACGCGCGCAAGCGTCGGCCTCGTGCTCGCCTACCCGGCGCGCGCGGCGAGCGGCGCGGCGCACCCGCCATCGCCGTTCCTCGAGGAGGCGCGCGACGCGCTGAGCGCGTCGTGGGAGGACATCGAGGAGGAGCTGTTCGGGCCCGAGGAGGCGCTCCACGCGACGTTTGGAGCGTTGCGCGACGAGCTGCTGTCGGATGTCGCGCGCGTCGGCAAGGGGATCGGCGAGCTGCGGCTCGACACGGACCTCGACGTCACGCACGCCGTCGCGCGCTACCTCGAGCTTGTCAAGATCGCGGCGCTGCTCGAGCGACCCGCCGGACAGTCGGTCGCCGACGCGCTCGGGCTCGTCAACGAGCGCCTCGCGGCCGCGGTGTCGCCGCTGCAGCGCGAGGTGCTGGCAACCTCGACGCTCGACGAGCTGCTGCTCGATTCCGAGCGCGACGACCGCGCCCGCGCCGCCGCGCGGGCCGCGCGCACCGAGCCGAGCCTCGAGGCGTTCCTGCCGCGCCGTGGCGAAGGCCTGGCGCTGTCGGCGTCGGACATCGAGACCTACCGCACGTGCCCGCTGCGCTACAAGTTCGCGCGCGTGCTGCGCGTGCCCCAGGAGCCGACGCTGCACCAGCGCTTCGGGATCCTCGTCCACCAGGTGCTCGAGCGCTACCACCAGGCACCGAGCGAGACGCTCGACGAGATGCTCGGGTTGCTCGACGGCGGCTGGCGACGCGCGGGCTTCGGCGACAGCGAGGAGGAGCGCCAGCTGCGCGCGAAGGCCAACGCGGCCTTGCGCCGCTATCACCAGCGCGTCGTTGAGGAACCCGTCGAGCCGGTCTGGTTCGAGCGCCCGTTTGCGTTCCGGATGGGCGCGCACACGCTGCGTGGCCGCGTTGACCGCGTCGACAGGCTCGCCGACGGCAGCTACGAGCTCATCGACTACAAGACGGGCCGCCCGCGCTCACGGGCGGCGCTGAAGGAGGACGTCCAGCTCTCGTTGTACGCCGTCGGCGCGCGCGAGGCATGGCAGCTCGACGCCAGCCAGCAGGCCTACCTCTACGTCCTCGACGACGCGAAGATCCAGGTCCCCTCCGACGAGATCGACGGCGCCTGGATCGCCGACACCGTGCAGGAGGTCGCCGGCGGCATCATGGCCCAGGACTTCGAGCCGGCGCCGTCCTACGCGGTCTGCTCGATGTGCGACTTCCGGATCGCCTGCCCGGCGGCGGAGCGCTGAGCGGCGCGAGATGGATGAAAGCCGCGATATGCGCGGTCCGCGACCGTCTCGGTAGGCGCAAGGCGTGTTCACGCAGTGCGACTCGTCGCCTCGGCGCTTTCAGTCGCCGGCCGCGAACGGGGCGAGGATGAACGAGCTGACTCGCCCGCTGCTGATCCGCGCTCCGAGGACCTCGTCGGTCTTGCCGGGTGCGTACTGGCTGGGCCTGCCCAGCAGCCTGTAACGCCCGTGCCCGGTCCGGCGCGCGTTGTACTTCCTGTGCATCGTGCGCCGCGTCGCGCGGATGTAGAGGTCGCGGTTCGTATGCCACCCGGCGGCCTTTGAGCCGCCTATCCGGATGAACTGCGCCTTGCCGATGTCGGCCTCGCAGGCGGAGCGGCCAGGTGCCCCGAAATTCGCGAACGTGATCCGCAGGCCGAGGCCCAGCCAATGGATGTTGCAGCCATTACCGGCGCCGGACTCAGCGACACTCGACGGCGCGCCGAAGGCGCCAACAGCAGCGCGCACGT
>JALZJA010000023.1 GCA_030860005.1 Actinomycetota bacterium | reverse complement strand
TCGATGTGCTTGCGGTACTCGTCGAGCGTCGTCGCGCCGACCGCGCGCAGCTCGCCGCGGGCGAGCATCGGCTTGAGCAGGTTGGCGGCGTCGACGGCGCCCTCGGCGGCCCCGGCGCCGACGATCGTGTGCAGCTCGTCGAGGAACAGCACGACCCGGCCGCCGGCGTCGGCGACCTCCTTCAGCACGGCCTTCAGGCGCTCCTCGAACTCGCCGCGGTACTTCGAGCCGGCGAGCAGCGCGCCGATGTCCAGCGCGATGACCCTGCGATCGCGCAGCGACTCGGGGATGTCGCCGTCGACGATCCGCTGGGCGAGGCCCTCGACGATCGCGGTCTTGCCGACGCCGGGCTCTCCGATCAGGACCGGGTTGTTCTTCGTGCGCCGGCTGAGGACCTGGATGACGCGGCGGATCTCGTCGTCGCGCCCGATGACGGGGTCGAGCTTGCCGTCGTCGGCTTCGGCCGTGAGGTCGCGGCCGTAGCGTTCGAGCGCCTGGATCTTCTCCTCCGGCGACTGGGCGGTGACGCGGTGCGAGCCGCGGACGTCGGCGAGCGCCTGCAGCAGCCGCTCGCGCGTCGCGCCGCGCGCGCGCAGCGCCTTGGCGGCGGGGCCGCTGTCGTCGGCCAGTGCCAGCAGCACATGCTCGACGGAGACGTACTCGTCTGAGAGGTCGCGCATCTCGCGCTCCGCGGCCCGCAGGACGCTCAAGAGCTCGGGCGACGTGATCGGTTCCGCCTCGGTGGCCAGCGTCGGCAGCGCGGCCAGCGCGTCCTCGACGTCGGCGCGCAGCGCGTCGGGCGCGGCGCCGAGCTTGGCGAGGACCGGGGCGACGGTGCCGCCGTCCAGATCGAGGAGGGCGGCGAGCAGGTGAAGGGGGGTGACCTGGGCGTGGCGCTTTGCGGGAGCGAGCGCCAGAGCGGCCTGCAGGGCCTCCTGGGTCTTGATCGTAAAGCGGTCGGCATGCATGAATCTCAGTCTTCCGGCCGGTCGATCGGGATCGTGAACGGCTGGACGTCCTGCGCTCGCACGATCTCGCCGCTCGGGCTGCCGACGTAGCGGACGAGGTCGGCCTTGGCCTTGTCGCGCCGCCCCTCCAGCGCGGCGACCTCGGCCTCGAGCTGCTCACGGCGCTGCTCGAGCGCCAGCACCTTGCGCTGCGTGCGCCTGAGCTGCTCTTCGAGCTCGAGCACCCTCTCGACGCCGGCGAGGTTGAGCCCGAGCTCAGCCGTCATCTGCTGGATGCGGCGCAGGCGCTCGACGTCCTTTTGGGAGTACAGGCGCGTGCCCTTCGGCGAGCGCTTGGGCTCGATCAGCCCGCGCTGCTCGTACATCCGCAGCGTCTGCGGGTGCATGTCGGCGAGCTCGGCGGCGACCGAGATCATGAACACGCCACGGTCGGAGGACACCTCGATGCGCGCAGTACGCCGCCGCGCTGTCATGTGAAGAGCCTCGCGCGCGGGTTGCCGTTGAAGACCTTCTCGAGATCGGCCACGGCAGCCTCCTGTTCGGCGGTGAGCTTCGCTGGGAGATCGAGCGAGAAGCGGTAGTGGATGTCGCCGTGGCCGGGCTTGCCGAGCTTCTTCGGGCCCTCGCCGCGCAGCCGCTGGACGCTGCCTGGGCGCGTGCCGGCCGGGACGCGCAGCGTCTTGCGCCCGTTCAGGGTCGGGACCTCGATCTGCGCGCCGCGCAGCGCCTCGGGGATCGTCAGCGGCACCTCGACCTCGACGTTGTCGCCCTTGCGCTTGAACACCGGCGACTCCGCGACGCGCGTGATGACGAACAGATCGCCATCGGGCCCGCCGTTGCGTCCCGGCTCGCCCCTGCCGGCGAGGCGGATCTTGCTGGCGTCCTTGACGCCGGCCGGGATGTTCACGCGGTAGCGCTTGACCGTGCGGTTGCGCCCCGAGCCCTTGCACGTCGCGCACGGATCCTCGATGACGACGCCGGCGCCGCCGCACTGCGAGCACGGCTGTGAGATCGAGAAGAGCCCCTGGCCCTCGGTCTCGACGCCACGGCCCTGGCAGCGCGGGCAGACCTTCGGCGACGTGCCCGGCTTGGCTCCCGTGCCGTTGCAGGTCGTGCAGCGCTCGAGCTTCGGCACCGAGATCGGCACCTGCGCGCCCGCGATCGCCTGCTGGAAGCTGATCGACACCTCGGCCTCGAGGTCGCGACCCCGCTCGGCCTGCGGGCGCTGCGGCCCGCCGCCGGCGCGCCCGCGCGCCTGGCCGAAGAGGTCGGACAGGATGTCGCCGAAACCGCCAACGTCGTAGCCCGCCGCACCGCCGCCGGCGCCGCCACGACCGGCACCCGAGAACGGGTTGAGCAGCTGGCGGTCGTACTCCTTGCGCTTGTCGGGATCGCCGAGGACGTCGTGCGCCTGCGAGATCTCCTTGAAGCGCGCCTCGGCCTTGTCATCGCCGGGATTGCGGTCGGGGTGGTACTGGCGCGCGAGCTTGCGGTAGGCCTTCTTGATCTCGGCCGCCGTCGCCTTGCGCTCGACGCCGAGCACCTTGTAGTGATCCTGAGCCGCCATCGTCCGCGTCTCCTCAACCGGCGACGATGACCCGTGCGGGCCGCAGGATCGCGCCGTTGAGGCGGTAGCCCGCTTGGAGGACCTCGACGATCGTGCCGGCCTCGGCGCCCTCGACCGGCTGTTGCGCGACGGCCTCGTGCTCGGATGGGTCGAACGGCTCGCCCCGGGGGGTGAAGCCTTCGATGCCGGTCCGGTTCAGCGCGGCGGCGAGCTCTGACTGGACGAGCCGGAAGCCCTTGGCCATGTGGTGTTCCTCATGGCCCTCGCTGCGCTCGACGGCGGCGAGCGCGCGTTCGAGGTTGTCGAGCGCCGGCAGCAGCTCCTTGGCCAGACGGCCCGTGCCGCGCGCCTCGGCCGCCTGGACGTCGCGCGTCATGCGCTTGCGGTAGTTCGCGAAGTCCGCCTTCGCGCGCTGCGCGAGATCGAGGTACTCGTCGGCCTTCGCCGCACGCTCGCGCAGCGCTGCGAGGGCATCCTCCTCGGGCGCCTCGGCCTCGGCCTCGGCCTCGATCTGTGCGGCCTCGGCCACGTCCTCGGGCTCGATTGGATGCTCCCGCACGTCGGGCTCGGCGGCGTGCGCCGCCCCACCGGGGGGCGGCGCCTGCTCGCTGTGTGCCCCGGATGGGGTACCGACTCTGTGCTCCTGCGGGGGCACCGTCTCAGCGCCCCTCGTCCACGACCTCGGCGTCGACGACGTCCTCCTCTTCGGAGGTCGCGTTGGGCTCCGCGCCGTCGGCGCCGTTGGCGGACGGCTCCTGCTGCTGCGCGCGGGCCTTCTCGTACATTGCCTCTGAGACCTTGTGGAAGGCCGTCTGAAGCGCCTCGGTCTTGGCGGTCAGCTCCGCGGCGTCCTCGGACTCGAGCGACTCGCGCAGGTCTGAGATGAGCCCCTCGATCTCCTCCCTGGAGGAGTCGTCGATGTTCTCCTCGAGGTCCTTGAGCTGGCGCTCGGCCTGATAGGCGGCGTTCTCCGCCGTGTTGCGCGCCTCGGCGAGCTCGCGCAGGCGGCGGTCCTCGTCGGCGTGCGTCTCGGCGTCGGAGACCATCCGCTTGATCTCGTCATCTGACAGGCCGGAGCCGGACTTGATCTCGATCTTCTGCTCCTTGCCCGTGCCGAGGTCCTTCGCCGACACGTTGAGGATGCCGTTGGCGTCGATGTCGAAGGCGACCTCGATCTGCGGGATGCCGCGCGGCGCCGGCGGGATGCCGGTCAGCTGGAACTTGCCAAGCGACTTGTTGTACTGCGCCATCTCGCGCTCGCCCTGCAGGACGTGGATCTCGACCGAGGGCTGGTTGTCCTCGGCGGTCGAGAAGACCTCGCCCTTGCGCGTCGGGATCGTCGTGTTGCGCTCGATGAGCTTGGTCATGACGCCGCCCTTCGTCTCGATGCCGAGCGTCAGCGGGGTCACGTCGAGCAGCAGCACGTCCTTGACGTCGCCGGCGAGCACGCCGGCCTGGATCGCCGCGCCGACGGCCACGACCTCATCGGGGTTGACACCGCGGTGTGGCTCCTTGCCCGTGAGCTCCTTGACGCGCTCCTGCACGGCGGGCATGCGCGTCATGCCGCCGACGAGCACGACGTGGTCGATCTTCGAAGCGCCCTTCTCCTTGGCGTCGTCGAGCGCCTGGCGCACGGGCGCGACGATGCGCTCGAGCAGGTCACTCGTCAGCTCGTTGAGCTTGGCGCGCGTGAGGCGCACGTCGAGGTGCTTCGGACCCGACGCGTCGGCCGTGATGAACGGCAGGTTGATCTGCGACTCCTGCGCCGTCGACAGCTCGATCTTCGCCTTCTCGGC
>JALZJA010000628.1 GCA_030860005.1 Actinomycetota bacterium | reverse complement strand
GTGGCGCCGGCTCGGCGCGGATGTTGCCCGCATTCACCTCTCGCACGCCCCACCTCCGCCGGGTGAACCGTGGCCCGACGAGTGCAGAGATCCCCGCGACCTCATCGAGCTGCGCGCGCAGGAGGGCTGGATCTCGTCCTTGGAGGCGGGGCACCTGCAGCGCTGGCTTGACGGTCTTGCCCCGCTTGTCCGTGCGCGCGCGGCGGTGTTCCTCCACGGCGATCTTCAGATGTCCAACGTGCTCGTCGATCAGACAAGCGGCGCCTACCGGGCGCTGATCGACTGGGGCGGCGCTCGGCGTGGCAATCCGGACGATGACTTCTCCGTCCTTCCGCTGGGTGCGGTCGCATCGATGCTCGAGGGCTACCGCGAGCTCCTGCCCGCCGAGCCAGTCATCACCGAAGCGTCGATTCTGTGGCGTCGCTGCAGCTTGTCTTTGGCCTGCTCCCTCGCGGTGCCGTACCCGGCTGGGCATGGGCCGAGCGCCCCATCGGCCGGCTGACGGACATGCTCCTGCATCTTCACCAAGCAACCGACGCGCCGTGGCACGACCTGGCATTCCATGTTGCATCTAACCGTTCGGACTGACGCCGTCGGCGGCCCGCGCACGTCCGTTCAGGCTACGGTGAGCCCAGTTCATGCAATCACGCGGCGATCGCATCCCCAACCAGGCTCCGCTGCTGGAGATCACCTCGACGCAGCGGTAGTTGGCTACACCGGCGATAGGCATCGGCGGCTACCGCATTACCGCTTTCGCGTTGGAAGGGGCGTTCTACGCTCGGCTCTACGCTGGCCAAACCCGTCGCCGTTTCGCCTCAAGAGGCGCTCGTGGCCGCCAGCTCCTAATAGCGCGGTCCGCTGTTTCGCCCCGTCGCACAGCGGATCCTCAGGGCCACAGCCAGCGACATCCGGACTTCCACTAACCGAACGCCCGCAGTTCTGCTCCTCTGCTAGAGAGACCCCGCACCGGCAAACTCGTCGCCGACGCCGACCACGGCGTACTGCCCGACAACCGTGGCGGTACAGTCGAGCTCGCCAACGCGTTCTCCGTGCGCCGCAACCAGGCGAGCTCAACGCAGCCGGCGTCGACAATCCCACAACGAGGGGCACGCCACATTTGACGAGGTGGCAAACAGGACGGCGGCCGTTGTCCCACGCGGACTTGTGGTCGGAACCCCGGTATGGCGGAGGCGCAGTCGCCACGGGGCGGAACCTTGAGGTTCCGCCCCCGGGGAGCGCCTTTCAGCAGTTGACGTTCGGGTTGAACTGGGCGAACGTGCCGTTGGGGTTGTGCTTCCACAGCCAGACGTGCAGGTCGTAATGGACCGGCATGCCGGGCCCGTGGCCGGGCATCGGTCCCTCGAGCGGGAGCCCGGCGACCGTGGGGCGGTCGTCGTCGGTCGAGCTGTCCTGGTCGGCGTCGACCTTGAAGTACTCAACGCCGACGAGACGCAGCCCGCCGCCGGGCTTGGGCGCGTAGAGCAGCTGCTCGGGCTTGCGAGGGTCGATCGCGGGGTCCTTGGCCAGGGCGCGGTTGAGGTAGTGGTATCCCATCGCTCCGACGCCCGGCACCTCGACGCAGTCGCTGACGCGCACGTAGCCGTCCTGCAGCGCCCGATCGACGTTGTGGTACTTGGCGGTTGCCTGCCGCACTTCGGCGAAAGCCCTGTTGGTGTTGGTGTTGGTGTTGGTGTTGGTGTTGGTGTCGTGGCCGAACGCGGGGGCCGTGGCGAGCGCGGCTGCTCCGCTGGCGAGGATGAGGGTGATGATGCGCATCGTCTCCTTTCGTTTGTGGTGTGATCGGATAGGGCGGCTCGTCGGGACGGCCGGCGGGATTGCGTGGTTCGTTGCGGCCTACGCGTACGTCAGGGGCGGTGAGAGGTAGCGCTCGGCGCGACCGCGGCGCCGGGCGATCCAGGCGAGCGGCGCCAGCGGGGCGCGCTGCACCCAGCCCGGGGAGCCGGGGCCGCGAACCTCGTCTTTGAACTCGCTGACGACAGCGCCAGGTCGAGCGGCTTGGGCATGTTCCGGTCATGGGCGCACCTTCGGCGATCGAGGTGCGTCTGCCATCAGGGCCTTGCCTAGAGCGACCCCCCAAGGTTTTGCAGGCGCCTACCCCTAAGCGGCGGTCATCGCGCTCGGCAGCCCGCGCCGCGACGTGATGTCGAGCTTGCGATAAACGGCCGAGAGGTGGACCTCGACCCACCGTCCTGCAGATCGACGGCGACAGCTACCGCATGCGCAGCCACCGCGCCCGCCTCGCCACACTCGAAGCCAGCCTCAACCACTCCGCCGAAGGTGGGGAATTCTAACGATCGCACCTGGGGAATTCTCACGATCGTTGACACCTCCGCGAGGGGGTAACTGCTCTGTTCAAGGGGAGTCGCGGGGGCACCGGTCAGGATCTCATGGGGCCCCGGCCGGCACGGCAGGGGTGACGCCGTGGCGCTGCATCAGCTCGAACAACGCCTCGCGATCGGGCGGCGCGTCGCCCGTGTCGACGAAGAACTGCATCGCCGCACGGAAGTAGTCCGACCC
>JALZJA010000621.1 GCA_030860005.1 Actinomycetota bacterium | reverse complement strand
TCGAGCGGCTGGCGGATAGCCGTCGCGGTTGTGCAGCTGACGGCGGAGGAAACGGCTGAGGTCGTCGAGGTCGGTGTGCTCAAGGCCGCCGGCGCGCTCCACCGAGTCGCGGCAGGCGAGCGCGCTGTCGTTCATGAACCCCAGGATGCTGCGGCTGGCGGCTCGGGCGATCCGCACGGCGTCGGGATTCAGCTGGCCGAGCACGTCGACGGGCAGCTGCTCATCAGCGAGCGCGGCGCGGATCCGCGCCACGACGAACGGGTCGGGCGGCTTGAGGTCGGGCTTGCGGACGTCGGCTGCGAAGACCGGGAACAGCGCCCCGGCGTGCGCGGGCAGCATGCACTTGCGCCGGTCGATCCGCAGGTTCGCGTCGTGGGCGGGTCGTCGACGAGGGTGAAGTAGCGCCTACCCAGCAGATCGAGCAGGCGGGTCGTGCTGCGCAGGAGCACTCGTCGAGCGTAACCGCGACGAACGCCGCCGTTCAGGCCTGATGCCGACTGCTTCCCGACGTCTCCGAAGCGACACTGAGCGGGGTGAGAGGCCGGGCTGCTGCTTGCGTCCAAAGGGGAAGTTTGAGCGGTGGGTCAACAGCGCAAGACCTGCGTGCGATGGCCGGTACATCGAGCAGTCTTCGTGGCAGCGGTGAACCGGTTCTGCCGAGCAGGCCCCACGCGGCCCGGAGTCGAAGTACGGTGGCGCCGTGGCGGACCGAAGCGCGATTGAGTGGACGGAAGCCACCTGGAACCCCGTGACAGGGTGCTCAAAGGTCTCTCCAGGGTGCGCGCACTGCTACGCCGAGACGTTCGCCGAACGCTGGCGCGGGACGCCCAGCCATCCGTACGAGCAGGGCTTCGACCTCCGGCTGTGGCCGGCGCGTCGGGAGATGCCGCTGCGGTGGCGCCGGCCGAGGGTGATCTTCGTCAACTCGATGAGCGACCTGTTTCACGAGGATATCCCTGACGACTACATCGCCGAGGTCTTCGACGTGATGACTCGCGCCAACTGGCACGTCTTCCAGGTCCTCACCAAGCGCCACGACCGTCTCGCCGAGCTCGCCCCCGTCCTGCCCTGGCCGCCGCACGTCTGGATGGGCGTGACGATCGAGAACCGTCGGTTCGTCCACCGTGCCGACCGGCTGCGCGAGGTTCCCGCGGCGGTGCGGTTCATCTCGGCGGAGCCCTTGCTCGGTCCGCTCGAGGGGCTCGAGCTGGAGGGGATCGACTGGCTGATCGCGGGTGGCGAGTCCGGGCCGCGCCAGCGGCCAGTGCGTGCCGAGTGGCTGCGCGAGCTGCGCGATCGCTGCGTCGAGGATCAGGTCGCGTTCTTCTTCAAGCAATGGGGAGGACATCGGCCGAAGTCGGGCGGCCGCGAGCTGGACGGTCGAACCTGGGACGAGATGCCGCAGGCCGCCGCGCTGGTCGTCTAGATGTCCATCCGGATCTGACCGTGGGCCTCTTCCTTGGTGACGTCCTCGTAGAGGCGCCGGGCGAGCGGGTGACGGCTGGCCAGCAGGAAGTCATAGAGGCGGCCGTTGCGCTTCTCGCCCCGGATCTCCTTGGCGGAGGTGAACTTGTAGCCGAACGACGCGAGTTCCTTACGGAAGTACTCGCGCGCCTGGAAGCCCCAGCCGTCGATGCCTCCGTATTTGCCGTAGTCGCCGCGCGGCCAGTCGGGCCCCAGCACCGCGTCGAGGACGTGCCAGTCCTGGGCCCCGATGCAGCGGTAGAGGTTGAGTACCGGGAAGTTGATGAGCAGATCCATGGCGCGGTCCTCGGCGAGCACGCGGATCGTCTCGAGACGCAGCGTGCAGCCCTGCGGGTCCAGCAACGCGAGCGACAGGCACCCCCGCCGCGGGATCGCCGCGCGCACGGCGGCGATCGTGTCGGGCACGTTGGAGTCGGCCGTGATGATCGTCGCGCCTAGGCCAGCCAAGCGCATCTCGAGCGCTGATGTGCACGTCGAGTCCATGTCGACGAAGACGTGATGGGTGAAGTTCGGCGACGCCTGCATCGCAATCAGCGGCGAACCGAGCACGAACCGGCCAGTGTCTTGCACCCAGCAGATCCCCGGGCCGGCGTACGCGTCGATGTACGCGCGCGCCCGCCACTTGTTCTTCATCGAGAGCGCCACGACGTTCGCGTACTGCTTGATGAAGTGCGCTTTGTGGGCGTTGTGCGCCCTGACGACCCGTGCCGGGAGGCCGTCGGGCGCGCGGCGCATCTCGTCAGGTTTGTAGCCGGGCCATACCGGCGGGTCGGAGTCGACCCCCAGCAGCGTCGGCGGGGAGGAGGGCAGTGTGCGGGCAGGCTCCAGCACGGGAGCGCCAACGTACTCCTGCGGCCGGACGGGACCGAACCTTCGGCGGTTTAGGCCGCTTCGTCGTGGCACACGCGCATGCGACCGCTCGTCCCTGCTTTCTCTACAACGGAGCACCGGGCCACGCATGGCAGAGTGCCTTCACGCGAGATCCGAGCGCGATCCGCGTAAGTCGAGCAGGTGGACCTGCCAGACGAGACGATGGCGCAGCTCGCAGAACACCCGCTGGAGGTCAGCGCACCCCCCGTAGATGGAGGACGCCCATCGGCGAATGGG
>JALZJA010000423.1 GCA_030860005.1 Actinomycetota bacterium | reverse complement strand
CCGGCGTCGAGTCCCCAGCGTACGTACGGGGCGAGCTTGTGATTGGGGACCGACACCGGCCCGCAGCTCCGCCCCGCGCGAACCGCCGGGTCCTCGAGCAGCGCGTCGAGGTCGCCGAACACCCGCTCGCGCAAGCGCAGTTCGGCGTCGACCTTCGCCGGGCTCAGCGTCGCGAGCGCGACGGCCACACCGGCTACCGCCGCCGGGAGGGCGACGGCGATCCATCGCCGCCGCGCTGCCGAGCCGCGCCCCAGCAGTTCCCAGCCGCCCAGTGCGTGGCCCGCGAACAGGAACAGGCCGACGGCCGCGATCGCAAAGTACCGCGGGATGACCGAGAAGCCCTGCAGGGACACGATGAGGAACGTCACCACCCCGCCGACGGTGAGGATCAGCGGCACCGCGGCGTGTCGAGGCCGACGCCACAGGGCGAGGACGATGCCGACGCAGGCCGCCACCAGCACCGGTGGCTTGACGTACTCGGCGGCGGAGGAGAGCGTCGAGCGCGGCAGCTCGAGCAGCCCTCGGGTGCGACCCAGCTCGGCGGCATGGTCGGTGGAGTACGTCAGCGAGAACGTCGGGTCGCCGGTGACCACGAGGTCGGTCGCCGCCCACAGGAGCGGGGCCACAGCCGCGCTCACCAGCGCCGCCAGGCGTTGGCGCGCCGTCGCCCCACGCCAGGCCCAGGCGGCGTAGACGGCGGCGAAGGCCCAGCCCTCCGGCCGCAACAGCCCCGCGGCGATCAGCAGCACCCATGTGAACAGGCGGCCGCCGGGTGGCCGGCCCTCGTCGCGGGCCACGAGCACCCCCGCCCACACGAGCAGCGCGAGGAAAGGGATGTCGACGTAGCCAAAGGCCGCCAGGAAGGCGAAGTTCAGGCGGGTCAGCAGCAGCGCCGCCGCGACTAGGCCCGCCAACAGGCCCAGCGTGAGGGCACCGAGGCGCACGACGCCCGCCAACAGCGCGGCGAAGCTCAGCAGCGTGAGGGCGATGACGACCCGCGGCGCCACCGTCTCCCCCAGCATCGCCAGCGGCAGCGAGACGAGCAGCGCGAGCGGATGCTCCGTCGGCGCCCGGTAGGTATCGAAGGACGGGAGCTCGCCGTCGAGCACCTCCCGGGCCCAGAGGAGCGGCCACATCGAATCGTAGGTGGGCTGCGTCGGGTAGGCGACGAAGCCGACGGCTACCAGCGCCAGCACGCCGAGCCCCACGAGACGCCAGAGACGCTCGCGGTCGAGAAGGGTCCTCATCCGACGCGCAGCAGCACCATCGTCCACGGAAACGGTGTCGCCACCGCCACGGGCTCCCCCGCCGTCCGGCACAGCTCGACGAAGGCCCGCGAGGAGAAGAAGTGCACGCTGCCGGGCGGCGTGCCCCACGCCCGCAGATAGGCTCCGCGGGCGACGTTGAGCATCCGCCAGATCGGCTCGCGCGGCACCGAGACGAGCACGTGACGCCGTGCCACTCGAGCCAGTTCCCCCAGCGCAGCGCGGGGATCGTGCACCTGCTCGAGCACCTCGATCGAGCACGCCACGTCCCAGGTGCGATCGTCGAAGGGCAGGGCGTGCGCGTCGGCGACGTCGAAGTCCAGGCTCGCGGAGCGGCGCTGAGCCCAGTGGGCGCGCAGGCGCTCGCTCTCGCGGTCGAGGCCCAGGGCGCGCGACACGCCCGCGCGTGCCGCCATCCGCGCGGTGACGATGCCCTCCCCACAGCCGACGTCGACGAGGTCGCTGGGCCGCGCGACGTCGATCATCGCGTCGACGTCGCGCAGGAAACCGGCGACCAGCCGGCGGGCGACCGGATTGGAGGTTCCGTACTTGTCGTACGTGTTTCCCGCGCGGACGGCTGTCCAGCGGCGGTCGGTCCCGGCAGGGTCGGACGTGGACACGGCGGCGATCTTCGCAGGGGCCTCGGGTAGCGTGCCGACGCGTGGCGCGTTTCCTGCTTGTCGGCGGCGCGGGCTTCATCGGCTCGCATCTCGCACGCCTGCTCGTCGAACACGGCGAGGACGTCACCGTGCTCGACGCCGGTGACGACTACGGCCGCACAGAGCCCGCACGCCGGCGCGAGATCCTCGATTGGCGTCACCGCGAGCTGCTCTGTGATGTGCCGGTCCTGCACGGGGACACGCGTGATCTGCCCCGCCTGCGCGAGATCGCAGGCGCCGCCGAGCCCACGCACATCGTGCACCTCGCCAACCTGCCGCTCTCCGACCTGGCCGCGATGGATCCAGCGGTCGCACAGGCGAACATCGTCGAGGGCACCGTCAACGTGCTCCACGCCGCGGCCGGCCTGCCACGGCCCCCGGCGCTCACCTACGTCTCGTCGAGCATGGTCTACGGCGACTTCGACCGCGAGCCGATGCCCGAGGACGCGCCCAGGCGACCGCACTGCGTCTACGGCTGTCTCAAGCTCGCGGCCGAGCGCGCGCTCGCGACCAGAGCGCAAGACGCACGCGTGCCCCTGACCGTCGTGCGCCCCTCGGCGGTGTACGGTCCCGGCGACATCAACGGCCGTGTCCTACAGCGTCTGGTCGATGCCGCCGCGCAGGGCAGCCCGTTCGTGTTGCACACCACGCCGGAGGCGCGCCTGGACTTCACCTCGGTCCACGACGTGGCCGCCGGTCTGCACGCGGCGGCTCTCGCGGGCGGCCCGTGCGGGAGCGTCTTCAACATCACCGCGGGGAAAGCGCACACGCTGCGAGCGGCGATCGCCGCCGTCCGCCGCCACGCTCCGCACCTGGAGGTGGTCGACGGGCCGCAGTCGGCGGTCCAGCGCCCGCGCCGCGGCACCCTGGACATCGGCCGGGCTCGGCGCGAGCTGGGCTGGACGCCCCGCTGGAC
>JALZJA010000400.1 GCA_030860005.1 Actinomycetota bacterium | reverse complement strand
TGTTGATGCGGTGGTCGCGCCACTCGCACGTCGTGGCGGCCGACGTGATCGTGATGCCGCGCTCCTGCTCCTGCTCCATCCAGTCCATCGTGGCGGCGCCTTCGTGGACCTCGCCGATCTTGTAGGTCCGGCCCGTGTAGTAGAGGATCCGCTCCGTCGTCGTGGTCTTGCCGGCGTCGATGTGCGCCATGATCCCGATGTTCCGGATCTTGTCGAGCGTGAATGTGCGTGGCATGGCTTGTCTTGATCTCTATTCGGTCCCGAGCAACAAAAACGGGCCCCTCGGGCCCGCGCGTACGTCCGGTGTCTGGCCGGTCCGACGCGCTATGTGCTCGAGGTGTCCATCATCAGGCGCACGGCGGCTCCGGGGCGGGCGCTGGTGAGCGCATCGGCGTGCGAAGCGGGGGCCGACTATAGCAAAGGACCCGCCGTTCTCCGGGCGCATTCTCCATGAGCCGCGGGGTGTTTGCGGGCGTCGCCGCGCTCGGTGCGGCGCTGCTCGTCGCGGCTGAGTTCAGCCCTGTCTACGAGGTCGTCGTCGGCACGCTGGAGATCGTGCGCCGCCGCATGGACGGCGCCGAGAACCATTCCTACGCGCTGCTGGTCATCGCGCTGCTCGCCCTGGCGATGGCGCTCGGAGCGCTGCGCGGTTCTCGATCCGCGACGCTCGCAATCGTCGCGCTTGGATGCGCCGCGCTGTTCGTCGCGCTCGTGCTGGACCTACCGGATGCCCGCTCGAATGGGCGGCTACCGGAGTCGGTCAGTTTTGAGGACGCGCACGCGCGTCCCGCGGGCGGGCTGTACGTCGAGATCGTCGGCGCGGTGCTGCTCACCATCGCCGGCGCCGGCCTCGCGGCGCCCCGGCAGCAGGCGCCTGCGGCGCGGCCTGAAGCTCACGCTGACGCCTGACGGCGCGGCTTCAGACCTCGAACTTCTCGGGCGCCGCCTCGAAGTCCTGCGATGCCCGCTCGTACTCGTCAAGCGTGCCGATGTCGTACCAATCGGCCTCCGAGTGATAGCTGCTCACCTTCTCGCCGACCTCGAGCAGCCTGAGCACGAGCTCGGGGAACTGGCACGGCCCGCCTGGGAGGTGCTCCAGCGCGCGCCCGTCGTAGACGTAGATCCCCATGCTGACAGCATAGTTCAGCGTCGGCTTCTCGACGTAGCCGGTGACGCTGGCTCCGCTGCTTTCGATCACGCCAAGGTCGATGTCGACCTTCTTGCCGTGAGTGGCGATCGTCAGCGCGGCCCCGTGCTCCTCGTGATGGCGGATCAGGGCGGCGTAGCTCAGCGTCGTGAGGATGTCGCCGTTCATCGCGATGAAGGTGCCGTCAAGGTCGGGGACGGTGCGCAGTGCGCCGGCGGTGCCGAGCGGCTCGTCCTCCCAATGGAATCCGAGCTCGAGATCCTCGGGCAGGCCGGCCTGAAGCAGGTACAGCTGAATCAGACTGCCGAGATGGCTGACGCACAGGTCGACCGTGCGCACCCCGTTGTGGTAGAGCGACCAGATGATGTGCTCGAGCACCGGGCGGCCGCCGACGGGGACCAGCGGCTTCGGGATGACGGTGGTGTACGGACGCAGCCTGGTACCGAGGCCACCAGCCAGGATGACTGCTCTCACGCGACGTGCCCGCCGGCGCGCAACTGACCTGGGACGTGACGTTGGCGCATCGCGCCTATAGTAGCCAGACGATGGTCAACTGGATCGTGCCCCTCGCCGACGTCATCGTGGACGAGGGGGATATCGAGGCCGTCGCCGATACATACCGTTCGGGCTGGCTGAGCATGGGCCCCCGGATCGCCGAGTTCGAGCGCGCCTTCGCCGATTATCTCGGCGTGCGCCACGCGATCGCGGTTTCCAGCGGGACCGCAGCGCTGCACCTCATGTGCCAGGCCTCGGGGCTCGGTCCGGGAGACGAGGTCATCGTGCCGTCCATGACGTTCGTGGCCACGGTCAACGCCGTGCGCTACACCGGTGCGACCCCCGTGTTCGCCGACATCGCCGGTCCACTGGAGCCGTGGGTGTCGGCTCAGACCTGCGAGGAGGCCGTCGGCCCGCGGACGCGCGCGATTCTCTACGTTGCCTACGGTGGCCACGCCGGCTCCTTGGCCGATGTCACCGATGTTGCGCAGCGTCACGGAATCACGCTGCTGCAGGACGCCGCCCATGCCATCGGCACGCGCCTGGAGGAGCGGCCGCTGGGAAGCATCGGGCGCGCGTCGGCGTTCAGCTTCTTCTCCAACAAGAACCTCGCGATCGGCGAGGGCGGCATGGTGACCACCGACGACGACGCGCTCGCGGCTGACATCCGGTTGCTGCGCTCGCACGGGATGACGACGCTGAGCTGGGATCGCCACCGCGGACACGCCGCGGGTTACGATGTCGTCGCGCTGGGCTTCAACTACCGCATGGACGAGCCACGCGCGGCGCTCGGCCGCTGCCGGCTCGAACGCCTCGATGCCGAGAACGCCCAGCGCGCCACGCTGGATGCGCGCTACCGCGAACAGCTCTCAGGCATCGTCGCCTGCGCGATGGCACCGGCTGACGGGGTCCAGCCCGCGCATCACATCTTCACGATCGTGCTCAGCGACGGTGCCGACCGCACCACGTTTCGCGACGCCCTCCGAGAGGAGGG
>JALZJA010000392.1 GCA_030860005.1 Actinomycetota bacterium | reverse complement strand
CCCCCGGGACGACGACGGCCTGTCCGTGCCCGGCGCGCTTGGCATCGTCGCCCGCGAGCTGTACGGAGGGCATGAAGCTCAGCGCGTCCTGCAGGCCGATCATGCGCGCCGGGTCGGCGTCCTCGATCCGGAACGGTCCGATCGCCGTGCGCCGCAGCTTCTCGCAGTATGCGTCGCCGAGATCGGCGATGAGCGAGCGCACGTAGGTCCCGGCCGAGCACTCGATCGCGAACGCCGCGCGGTCATCCTCGCGCCAGCGCTCCTCGAAGCGATAGACGGTGACCGGTCGCTGCGCGATCTCGACCTCCTCGCCCGCCCGCGCGAGCTTGTAGGCGCGCTGGCCGTCGACCTTCACGGCGCTGAAGGCGGGCGGACGCTGGAGCAGCTCGCCGGTCCGAAGCGCCAGCGCCTCGGGCGGGATGCGCCCGGTCTGCGTGATCTCGCCCTCGGGGTCGCCGGTGCTCGATGTCGCGCCGAGCCGGGCCACCGTCTCGTAGCGCTTTGGCAGCGCCATGAGATAGCGATGGATCCGGGTGGCGCGGCCGACGAGCACGAGCAGCAGCCCGGTTGCGAACGGGTCCAGCGTGCCGGCGTGGCCGACGCGCCGCGCGCGATGCTCGCGGCGCACCGCGGCGACGACATCGTGCGACGTCTTCCCGGCGGGCTTGTCGATGAGCAGGATCCCGTCGGTCACACGGCGAGCTGCTCGGAGATCGCGGCGCGCAGGAACGCCACGAGCTCCGGCGGGGCCATGTCGGTCCTGAGGCCGGCCGCCTGGCGATGGCCGCCGCCGCCCTCGGCGCGGGCGATCGCGGAGACGTCGACCGTGCCATCGGTCGCGCGCAGGGAGACCTTCGACACGCCCTCGGGAAGCTCGCGCACGAGCGCCGCGACCTTCGTGCCCGCGACCGAGCGCAGGTGGTCGATGATGCCCTCGGTGTAAGACTCCTCGGCGCCGGTCTCGGCGAAGTCCGCGCGCGTCAGGCACGCCAACGTCAGCCGGCCGCCGTCGAAGCGCTGCACGGCGTTCAGCGCGCGCGTCAGCAGCGCGAGCTTTGACTCCGGCATCCCCTCATACAGGCGCCGGTAGATCTCATGCACGTCGACCCCGGCCTGGATGAGCTCGGCCGCCATGACGTGCGCGCGGCTACCCGTGTTCTCGTACATGAAGCGGCCGGTGTCGGTGACCAGGCCGACGTAGAGCGCATCGGCGATCTCGTGCGTCGTGGGCACCTCCAGCGCCCCCATGATGTCCCAGACGATCTCCGCGGTGCACGACGCGTCGGGTACGACGTGGTTGAGCGTGCCGAAGCGGGTGTTGTCGTGGTGGTGGTCGATGTTGACGATCGGCGCGTCGCCGGCCTCGACCGAGTTGCGGTCGAAGTTGCCGCAGTCCAGGAAGACGATCGTGCGCTGCGACAGATCCTCGGGCAAGGTGGTGACGAGCCCGTCGAACTCGAAGAAGGCGTACTCGTAGGGCAGCGGAAACTCTTCGCGCGCGATGAACATGATGCTGTCCTTGCCGAGCGCGGTCAGCGCGCCCTGCATCGCCACGAGCGAGCCGAGCGCGTCGCCGTCGGGATTCTCATGCGTGACGAGCACGAACCGCTCGCCCTCACGCAACGCGGCGAGGACCTGCTCGCGAGTCGTCGTGCCGGTACCGGCGATCGTCACTCCTCCCCTACCTCACGTTCGATGACCTCTTGCAGACGCATCGCCCGGTCCGTCGTGTCGTCGTAGATGAACTCCAGCGTCGGCGTGCGCTTCATGCGCAGCTCGCGTGCCAGGCGTCGCTGCAGCGCGCCGTGCGCCGAGCTCAACCCGGCAAGGGTGTCCCTACGCTGCGCCTCGTCTCCGAGCACGCTGACGTACACACGGGCATGGCGCAGATCTGGGCTGGTCTTGACGCTCGTCATCGTGACGAATCCGATTCTCGGGTCCTGCAGGTCTTGCGCGACCGCGTCTGACAAGACCTGCCTGACGGCCTCGTCGACGCGGCGCATCCGGTCTGAGGCCATCCTAACCCGACACCTCGTCGAAGGACGCGAGGGTCCGCTCTATGCGACAGCTGTCCGGAAACCGATCGAGCAGGAAGCGCTCCACGCGGTCGGCCGCGCTCTCGAGGACGCTGGGCGAGCCGCCGGTCAGTGCGGCGGCGAGCGTCGCCCGCTGCCACAGGTCCTGGTGGCCGACCTCGGCCACCGCGACGCCCATCCGCCCCTGAAGCTGGGCCTTCACCGACGCGAGGTCCTTGCGCTTGGCCTTCAACGATCCGGCATCCGGGAAGTGCAGGTGGACGAGCATCAGCGCGACGTAGGCGTCGGCTTCGCCCATGGGACTACGCCAGGGCGCGATCGACCTTGCGCGTCTCGTAGACCTCCAGCACGTCGCCCTCCTTCACGTCCTGGAAGTTCTTGAGCACGATGCCGCACTCGAAGCCGGCGGCGACCTCGCGGACGTCGTCGTTGAAGCGCCGCAGCGAGGCGATCTCGCCGTCGTAGACGATGGTGCCGTCGCGGACCAGCCGCGTCCGCGCGCCGCGGGTGATCTTGCCGTCGGTGATGTAGGAGCCGGCGATGACGCCGATCTTCGAGGCGCGGAAGAGCTGGCGGATCTCGACGGTGCCAACCGCGTCCTCCACCTCCTCGGGCTCGAGCATGCCCTCCATCGCGGCGCGCAGCTCGTCGAGCACCTTGTAGATGACCGTGTAGCCGCGGACCTCGACGCCCTCGCGCTCGGCTACGGCTCGCGCGTCGCCGACTGGCCGCACGTTGAATCCGATGATGATCGCGTCGGACGCGGCGGCGAGCATGACGTCGGACTCGTTGATGCCGCCGACGCCGCTGCGCACGACGTTGACGGTGACCTCGTCCTGCGGCAGCTTGGCGATCTCGTCCTGCAGCGCCTCGGCGGAACCGGCAACGTCGGATTTGATGACGAGGTTGAGCTCCTTGAGCTCGCCCGCCTTGATGTCCTTGAACACGTCCTCCAGAGAGCGCTTGCGGCCCGAGCGGCGCGCCTGCTGCTCCTGCTTGAGGCGCTGCTCGCGCTCGTGCGCGAGCTGGCGCGCGCGGCGGTCGTTCTCGACGACGCGGACGTGCTCGCCGGCCTCGGGCACGCCGTCGAAGCCGAGCACCTCGACCGGGTCGCCCGGCCGCGCCTGCTTCACGCGCTCGCTGGTGAACTCGTGCATCGCGCGCACGCGGCCCCAGTGGGCACCGGCCACGAGCGCGTCGCCGACGCTCAGCGTGCCGCGCTGGATGAGGATCGTGACGACCGGGCCGCGGCCCGGGTCGAGCTTGGACTCCACGACGACGCCCGATGCCGGAGCGGACGGGTTGGCCTTGAGGTCCTCGAGCTCGGCGACGACCTGGAGGGTATCGAGCAGCTCCTCGAGGCCGACCCTCGTCTTCGCGGAGACGTCCACGAACTCGGTCTCGCCGCCCCATTCGGCCGGCTGCAGGCCGCGCGTCGTCATCTCCGTGCGCACCCGCGTGAGGTCGGCGCCCTCCTTGTCGACCTTGTTGACGGCCACGACAATCGGCACGTCGGCCGCCTTGGCATGATCGATCGCCTCGTCGGTCTGCGGCTTCACGCCGTCATCGGCGGCGACGACGATGACCGCGATGTCGGTCACACGCGCGCCGCGCGCCCGCATCGCCGTGAACGCCTCGTGGCCGGGCGTGTCGAGGAACGTGACGAGCTTGTCGTTGTGATGGACCTGGTAGGCGCCGATGTGCTGCGTGATGCCGCCGGCCTCGCCGGCGACGACCTGGGTCTCGCGGATCGCATCGAGCAGCGACGTCTTGCCGTGGTCGACGTGGCCCATGATGGTGATCACCGGCGGGCGATCGACGAGATCCTCGTCGAGGTCCTCGTAGATCGGCTCGGCCTCGACCTCGTCGGCGGCGTGGACGATCTCGACCTGCTTGCCGAACTGCTCGGCGAGGACGCCGACGGCCTCGTCGGACAGCGTCTGCGTGAGCGTCGCCATCTCGCCGAGGGTCATGAGCTTCTTGATGATCTCCGGAACCGGCACGCCCATCGACTCGGCGATGTCCTTGACCGTCGAGCCGGAGTTGATGCGGACGAGGTCGGTGTGCGTCGCTGCCTTCGCGTCGAGCGGCGCGACCGTGTCGTCGTAGGTGCCGCGGCGGCGGCGACCGCGGCGCTGGCGGCGCGGCGGCTGCTGCTGCTGGCCGGGCGTGCGGCGCGATGCCTGGGAGTCGATGACCACGCGGCGCCGGCCTCCGGGGCCGGTCGCGCCGGGCACGCGCTCGCCTGCGAGCGACGAGCGCGTCGGGCGATGCTTCGGCTCGCCGGCTGCGGGTGTGCTGCCCGCGGGCTGATCG
>JALZJA010000390.1 GCA_030860005.1 Actinomycetota bacterium | reverse complement strand
GCTCACCGACGAGTTCGACCAGGCGCTGCTGCTCGCGACCAGCCACCACCGACGGCAGCGGCGCAAGGGCGGCGAGGTTCCCTACGTCGCCCACCTGCTCGCGGTGACCGCGCTCGTGCTGGAGATGAGCGGCAGCCAGAGCGAGGCGATCGGCGCGCTGCTGCAGGATGCCGTCGAGGACGGAGGGGGCCCCGAGATGCTCGAGCAGATCCGCGGTCGCTTCGGCGACGACGTCGCCCGGATCGTGCAGGCCAACTCCGACACCGACGAGCAGCCCAAGCCGCCGTGGCTGGAGCGCAAGCGGGCCTACATCGCCGCCATCGCGCACAAGCAGCCCGACGAGCTGCGCGTCTCGCTCGCCGACAAGCTCCACAACGCGCGGGCCGTCCTGCTCGACTACCGCACCGTCGGCGAGGAGCTCTGGCTTCGCTTCAACCCGAAGCAGAGCGCCCCTGTCCGCGCGTACTACCGCGGCCTGCTCGACGCCTTCACCGACCGCGCCGACGAGCTCGGTGACGACGCGAAGCCCGCTCTCGAGGAGCTGCGGCGCACGCTCGACGAGCTCGACTGCCTCGCCGGCGCGCCGCAGGCGTGAGCTACGGCAGATCGGGCGCGGGCGGCACGTCGAGGCCTCCTTCGCGGAGGCGCTCGTCCAGCCATGCGATGAGATCCGGCCACAGTTCGAGATCCGCACCGTCTCGAAGCTGGACCATCCGTTCACCGAACGCCTTCGTGTACGTCTTGCGCGCGCTACTGCGGGCTGCCGCCCCGGTCTCCAGCGAGCCGCGCGGAGCCAGCCACTCGCTCTCGAACGGCTCGCCGCCCCGATCATGGATGAGGTCGTAGTCGGCGTCGTAGTGCAGAACGCCGATGTCGTGCTGGACCGCGAGTGCGGCAGTGAGCAGGTCGGCCGTCTTGACGCGCTGCGCTGTCGGTGCGGTCGTGGCCATCCGCTGCTGCATCTGCATCGCGACCCGCGCGGTCTCGGCGTCAGGCCAGATCCAGTCGAACGCGGCTTCGACGTCGTTGCGCAGCTGCGTGTAGTCGGTCGCGGTGACGGCGTTGTGCAGCAGCTCGAGTGCGAACAGCGGGTGTCCACGCAGCTGATCGCCTGTCATCAGAGCGGTCCACCGCGGCTGGGCGTCCGGATGGGCGCTCCGGGCCCACGCGGAGAGGTCGATGAGATACGCCATCGCAGGCGCCTAATACAGCTCGTGCTGCCAGTCCGCCTCGCGGGTCGCGATCATCGTCTCTCCCGCCTCGAACGTGATGGTCTGCGTGCGTTCGAGCAAGCGGCGCTTGGCGGCCTCGCGCTCGCCGTCGCCGGCACCGCCCTCGTGCACGAGCGCCCGTTCGGCGACCTCGGTCAGACGGAGCAGCAGCTCCGCGCGCGACGCGGAGTGCTCAGGAAACCGGGCCGCCGCCAGCTGCAACCGGCGTGCAAGCACAGGTGTCTCGGTGACGGTGATCCGCGGGCGCTTGGTGGGCATCGCGGGAGGGTAGCACCGCAGTGCGACACCGAACCAGCGGAGTCCCCGTCAGATGTTCAGCTCGATCGGTGACCCACCGCCATGTGGTTCTTCACGCCTTCGGGCTTTCTGTCCAGCGTCGCCGACCAGCAGCATCCCGGACATGTCTGGTGCGCTCCGCGTGCGCGAGGATCTCGAGCGTTCTGCGCGCGCACCGACGCGCCCGCCTCGGTGGAGACGCCGGAGCGCGACTACCGCTTCCGAACGAGCGTCACGTTCGCGACGCTGGCCGCGGATCTTGCGGCGCAGGCGGCTGCGATCGACTACCCGAACTTCAAGAGCGAGGTCGCCGAGCGCCAAGGCTACGAGCGGGCCCTCCGCTACGGGCGGATCTGGTCGGTGATGCACGAGCTGCAGGAGGACGCCTGCGGTGATCTGACACGCCCGTGTCAGGAACTACCCCTACCGTGCCGACTTACCCTCCGATGTCCTCAGCCCCCAAGCTCTCGCCCAGCGCACTCAACCGCTTCCTCGGCTGCGAGCACCGCACGTACCT
>JALZJA010000350.1 GCA_030860005.1 Actinomycetota bacterium | reverse complement strand
CCCTCGACGGGCGTGCCGAGACGGCCGTCGATCGGCGCGACGACCGCGCGCGCCGCGTCGAGCACGCGCTGCGGGCAGCGTAACGAGCGCTCGAGGCGGACGATCTCGGCTTGAGGGTGCGCGCGCTCGAAGTCGGCGATGTTCTTCGTCGCGGCCGCGCGCACGCGCCGCGCGGACTGATCGTCGTCGGCCGCGACCGTCAGCTGGCCGTGCTCGGTCGCCAGCAGCTCGACGAGCAGCGCGGGGGCGAACGCGAGGTCGGCGAACTCGTCGACGAGCACGTGGCGGTAGCGCCGCGCCACGCGCGCTCGCAGGTGCGGGCGGTCGCGCAGCAGCGCGATCGCGCGCAGCACGAGCTCGCCGGCGTCGAGCGCGCCGCGCTCTGCGAGCAGCCGGTCGTGGTCGAGGTACAGGCGGGCGAACTCGACCTCGCGCGCGGCGCGCGTACGCTTCGCATCGTCCTCGTCCGGCATCGCCTCGGCCCAGGCGGCGTAGTCGGCGGCCGTGACGAGCTCGCCCTTGAGACGATCGATGCGGTCGATGACGCCCGCCAGCAGCGCCGCCGGGCGGCCGCCGAGGTCGTGGCGGCGCAGCTGCAGGTCGTCCATGCGGTCCAGCAGCAGGGCGAGGCGGTCGGCTGCCGTCACCGGCGCGAAGAAGGGGTCGACACCGGCCTCGGCCGTCTCGTCACGCAGCAGCCGCGTGCAGAACTCGTGCACGCTGTGGGCGGCGAGTTCCTCGTAGGGACGGTCGAGCGCGTCCTCGATGCCGCGCCGCAGCACGGCAGCCCCCGCGCTCGATGGGCTGAGCCCGAGGATCGACTCCGGCGCCGTCCCGTGCGCCACGAGCCAGGCGAAGCGCGCGATGAGCACGGTCGTCTTGCCCGTCCCGGCCGCGCCGAGCACGAGCAGCGGCCCGTCCGGGTGCGCGACCGCGCGCGCCTGCGCCGGCGTGAGATCAGCCGCGTTCGGCGCAGGGGCTGATTGGGTGGGCACCCGCCTAGTATGCCCCTGATGGCGCCACCTCCGACCCCGCTCGAGGCCGACTGGCTCGGGGCCTGCCGGGCGGCGGCACAGGGGCTGCTCGAGGTGCTCACCGCGCATCCGACGAGCCGCGAGCGCGTGGTCGAGACCGGTGACCGCGGGGAGGGCGGCGACCGCACGCTCGTCATCGACGCGCAGGCCGAGGCCGTCGTCTTCGCTCAGCTCGACGGGCTGCATGCGGCGGGCGCGCGCTTCACCGCGATCAGCGAGGAGCGCGGCGTCGTCGACTACGGCGACGACGCGACGCTCGTCGTCATCGACCCGATCGACGGCTCGCTGAACGCCAAGCGCGGCATGACGCATCACGCGCTGTCGATCGCCGTCGCCGATGGCCCGACGATGGCCGACGTCGTCTTCGGCTACGTCTACGACTTCGGGCCGAACGAGGAGTGGACGGCGCGCCGGGGCGAGGGTGCATGCCTGAACGAGCGCCTCATCGATGCGCCGCCGCCCGAGCGCCGGATGAGCGACGGCCGCCTGGAGCTCGTTGCGATCGAGTCCTCCGACCCGCGCTACATGGTGCCCGCGATGGAGGGCCTGCGCGCGCACGTTCACCGCGTGCGCGCGATCGGCTCGATCGCGATCTCGCTGTGTCAGCTCGCGCCGACACGCGTGGACGGCATGCTGACGTTGTGGCGCACGCGCGCCGTCGACGTCGCCGCGGCGCAGCTCATCGCCCGCGAGAGCGGCGCGCTCGTCACCTTCCCCGCCTACGACGAGCCGCTCGGCGCGCCGCTTGACCTGGAGCCGCACTCGGCGGTCGTCGCAGCGCGCACGCCGCAGGCGCTGGCGCAGCTGGCGTCGATCATCTGACGGCGGTTGGGGGTCGGTGGGCGGGGCCGCATCCCCCGTGCGCCATGATGCATCGTCGTGCTCGATCGTGTGCTCACGCGGCGGATCGCCAATGCCGTCGCCAACGGCGGTAGGTTCACGTCATCAAACGGCGCCGCGGCGACCGTCCTGCCCGGCGACCTGACCGCGATCTGCGACGACGCCCGGCGGCGCGTCGTCGCCTACACCGGCCTGACGCCGGCAACGGCGCTGCCGCCCGCGGAGGCGGTCGAGCGCTCGGCATGGATCGCCGCGAACGTCGAGTCGATGGGAGCGATGCTCGACCCGCTCGGCGATCGCGTCACGGGCGGGCTGGGCGTCCTGCGCGGGCCCCTGCGCTCCGCCGCCGGCGCGCTCATCTCCGCCGAGGCCGGCGCGCTCACGGGCTACCTGTCCCAGCGGGTGCTCGGGCAGTACGAGTTCGTACTCATCGACCCCGCCTCACATCCGCGGCTGCTCTTCGTGGCGCCAAACATCGGCTTGGCGGCCGAGCGCCTCGACGCCGACCTGGAGGAGCTGCTGACCTGGATCGCGTTCCACGAGGTCACGCACGCCGTGCAGTTCGCGGGGGTGCCGTGGCTGCGCCCGCACGTCGCGGGCCTGCTGCGCGAGCTCATGGCGTCGCTCGAGGTCGACCTCGACCCGCGCGCGCTGCTGCACATGCCGGTGGTGAGGGACGTGCGCGAGCGCGTCGATGCCCTCCGCGAGGGCGGGCTCGTCGCGGCGCTCGCGGGACCGGGCCGGCGCGAGCTGCTGGACCGCATGCAGTGCGTCATGGCGGTCATCGAAGGCCACGCCGAGCATGTCATGGACGTCGTCGGCGAGCCCGCGCTGCCGTCGCTGACCGAGCTGCGCCTCGCGCTCGACCGCCGCCGCCGCGAGCGCTCGCCGCTGCTTGCGCTGCTCGAGCGCCTCATCGGCCTCGATGCGAAGTTGCGCCAGTACGAGATGGGCAAGGCGTTCTGCGACGGGATCGTCTCGGCCGGCGGCCCGGCGGCGCTGCACCGCGTCTTCGAAGGGCCGCACCAGCTTCCCACGCTCGACGAGCTGAAGGATCCCGTGGCGTGGCTGGACCGCGTGCGCGCCCGCGCCGCGCCGCCATCCGCTTGACGGCAAGCGAGACCGCGCTGACCACCCGCGACAACGAACTTCCGTTCGCTCCAGTAACCCCTCACGGATTGGGGTTTACAAACACCTGTTCGGGTAGTACTGTCCAACAGAACGAACTTAGAACTAAGTTCCTTAGTCATCCGCCAGGAAGGGAAACATATGGCCACCACTCCTCCCAACACCACCGCCGCCCAGAAGGCGGCTGATACCCGCAAGAGCAACGCCGAGCAGCGCTCCGCTACTGCCAAGAAGGCAGCGACCGCCCGCAAGACGAACGCCACCAAGCGCTCCACGAGCGCGAAGAAGGCTGCTGCCACGCGTCATCGCACCACCGCCGCCAAGCAGGCCGCGCAGGCCCGTCAGGACGTGAAGACTCCCGTCAGGCGCGCCGGTGAGATGGCCGAGAAGGCCGTTCTCGTGCCGGTTGGTGCCGCGCTCGTGGCTCGTGACGAAGTCATCGCCACGATCGATGAGCTGCGTACCAGCTACTCGACGCGCACGAAGGCCGAGGCGCAGCTACGTCGCTACGAGCGCCGCGGAACGAGCGCGGTGAAGGGCATCGAGCGCGACGTCAAGAAGAGCCGGACGCGGATCGAGCGCGAGCTGCGCCAGCGTCGTGTCCGCCTCGAGCGCGAGCTCAAGCGCAACCGCACCCGGATCGAGCGCGAGCTGAAGTCCGTCATCAAGGACATCGAGAGCCGCGCCGGCGTGAAGAACGTCGAGCTCGTCGGGGCGCGTGTCGAGAACGCCGTCGCGACCGGCCGCAATGCCGCCACGAAGGTCCAGGAGCGCATCACCGCTCTGGCATAAAGCTTCCCCCACAGCACGCAGTACTCCTCCCCAAAGCTGACGCCGCGCCTTTCCTCCCGGGCGCGGCGTCGGTGTTTTCTAGACTGGATGTCATGCCGACCAAAGACGAGATCCTCAAGGCACTCGAGCGCGTGCTCGATCCCGAGCTGCACAAGTCGATCGTCGAGCTGGGCATGGTGCGCTCGATCGAGATCGCCGAGGGCGGCGCCGTCTCGGTGAAGGTGTCGCTGACGACCCCCGGATGCCCCGTACGCAGCCACTTCACCGAGGCCGTCGAGCGCGAGGCCCGCACCGTCGACGGCGTCAGCGACGTCGGCGTTTCCTTCGACGTCCTCTCCGACGCCGAGAAGGGCGCGCTGCAGAAAATGCTCGGTCGCGGTTCGCTGCCCGAAGGCGCCCTGGCGCAGGTCGCCAACATCCTGTGCATCGGCTCCGGCAAGGGCGGCGTCGGCAAGTCGACGTTGACGGCCAATCTCGCCGCCGCGCTGACCGGCGACGGCAAGAAGGTGGGCATCCTCGACGCGGACGTGTGGGGCTATTCGATCCCGCGCATGTTCGGCCTCGGCTCGCAGCGCCCGCCGGTTTCGGCCGAGCGCAAGATCGTGCCGCTCGACTCGTATGGCGTGAAGGTCATGTCGATCGGCTTCTTCGTCGAGGAGGATGCTGCGGTCGTATGGCGCGGCCCGATGCTGCACAAGGCGCTGACGCAGTTCCTCGAGGACGTCGACTGGGGTGAGCTGGACTACCTGCTCGTCGACCTGCCGCCGGGCACCGGCGATGTCTCGATGACGATCGCCCAGCTTCTCCCGCAGGCGCAGTTCGTCATCGTCACGACGCCGCAACCGACGGCCCAGAAGGTCGCCCGTCGCGCCGCGCAGATGGCCGCCAAGGTCAACCTCGAGATCGCCGGCATCATCGAGAATATGGCGGGCTTCACGGCCCAGTCGGGCGAGCGCTTCGCCCTGTTCGGCGAGGGCGGCGGCCAGCACCTCGCCGACGAGCTCGACGTGCCGCTGCTCGGCAAGGTCCCGCTGACGATGCCGCTGCGCGAACAGGCCGACGCGGGAACGCCGCTCGTCTTCACCGATCCCGACGACCCGGCCGCCCAGGCCATTCGCCACACGGCGCGCGGGATCGTCGCGCTC
>JALZJA010000306.1 GCA_030860005.1 Actinomycetota bacterium | reverse complement strand
CCGGCGCGCGCTTCCAACCCTCGTCCTTTATCGATGCTGTTCGTCGACCGGCCGCGCCAGCAGATCGGCCAGGACCGCCGGATCGCGCCGGATGCGCTCGGGCTGGTCCTCCCCGGGCGCGCGCTTGACGAGCTCGACGTCCTCGGCGCGCCGCAGCACGCGCAGGCGCCCGTCGGCGATGAGGCGCTCGTCCACCGCGCCGAGGCGCCCCTGGAACGTTGTCCACACCGGCGTGCCCAGCGCCACCGCCTCACGGTTCATCGTCCCGCCGGCGGACACGACGAGATCGGCGTAGGCGATCAGCGACTGTGCGTCGATCGCGCGCTCGGGGACGACGAAGCCGTCGCCGAGCTCCGCGCGCTGCTGCGGCGTGCGTGGCAGCACGATGGTCTGCTCTCCGCGCAAGCGCGCGAGCACCTCGCCGAAGACGTCGTTCTCGAAGCGGTGATAGAGCGAGACGGCCGGGGGGGTGCGCACGACGGCGATCGGGCGCGCCGGGTCGAGTCCGAGCTCGCCCAGGACGGCCGGGTCGGGCTCGAAGTCGGCGAGGTAGTACTCCTCCTTGAGGCCCGCGTAGACCGCGAGCTTGCCCCGCGCGCCGTAACGCTCGAGACGTTGCGGCGGGATCGTCTCGGGCACGACGATCGTCTGGGCCAACCGGCAGTTGACGTTGTGCTGGACCGTCGCCCACTCGTAGTCGAACATCGTCGAGCAGGGGATCCCCAGCAGCCTCGCGGCGATGCTGACGTCGTTCGAGCCGTGCCCGAGCGCCAGATCGAAGCCGCGCCCGCGCGCCCACCGCGTCAGTGCGCCCGAGCGCTGCGCGAGCCCCACGGCCTTGGCCGTCAGGCGCTCGCCGCGATGATGTCCGACGACCGTGTGATCGATCGCGAAGCGCTCGAGCAGGCCGAGCGTCTGGGCGAAGTCGCGCGCGGTGATCTGCACCTCGTGCCCCTGCGCGCGCAGCGCGGCGACGACCGGCCGCAGGACGAGCACGTGGGGGCTGTTCGTGAGGTCGACCCAGACGCGCACGGTGCGGCGCACGCTAGTGGTCGTCACGCCGCGGAGGCTGCCGGGCCGCCTCCGCAGGCGGAGCCGATACCCTTCCGCGCGCGTGTTCGTCATCGCATCACTGACGGACCCGATCGTCAACTTCGCGGTGGACGTCGTTCGCGAGCTGGGGCTTGCGGGGGTGTTCGTGCTCATGTTCTTCGAGAGCGCGTGCATCCCGATTCCCAGCGAGGCCACGATGCTCTTCGCGGGGTTCAATGTCGGCAAGGGCGAGTACAGCCTTGCCGTCGTGACGCTCGTCGGGTCCTTCGCCAACCTCGCGGGCTCGTGGCTCGCCTACGCCGTGGGCTACTACGGCCGCGTCGACATCCTCGAAAAGCACGGCCGCAAGCTGCACATCAAGCCCGAGCACCTGCGCGCCGCCGATCGCTGGTTCGAGCGACACGGCGACGCGACCGTCTTCTTCACGCGCATGCTGCCGATCATCCGCACGTTCATCTCGCTGCCCGCGGGGGTGGCGCGGATGCCGTTCTGGCGCTTCTCGGTGCTCACGTTCCTCGGCTGCGTGCCATGGGTCTTCGCGCTGACGTTCATCGGCAAGCAGGTCGGTGAGAACTGGGAGGACTGGAAGGACTCGCTGCACTACGTCGACTACGCCGTCGCGGCGATCATCGTCATCGGGGTCGCCTACCTCGTGGTCAAGCGCCGCCGGGGCGGTGGCGGCGACGCTCCGGTGGGACCGGCGGAACCGGCCGCCGATGCCTCGAGCACCTGACGCCGCGCTGCCGATCCGCGACGCGCTCGCGCTCGGCCTGCTGCACGGCCCGGCGGAGCTGCTGCCGGTGTCCTCGTCCGGGCACGTCGCGGTCGTGCCGTGGCTGCTGGACTGGCCCTACCAGCGCCTGGACGGCGAGCTGCGCAAGTCGTTCGAGGTCGCGCTGCACGCGGGCACGGCCGCGGCCCTCACCATCGGCCTGCGCGACGAGGTCGCCCAGGCGACACGCGGGCTGGACCGCCGCCGGGTACAGCTGATCGTGCTGAGCTTCGTCCCGCCGGCGGTCGTCGGCTACGTCCTCGAGCGGCCGATCGAGCGGCGGCTCGGGACGCCCGCGACGATCGCCGCCGGGCTGGTCATCGGAGCGGCCGCGATGGCCGCTGCCGACGTCGCGGGCGGCGGTCTGCGCCGGCGTGAGGACGCAGGCGCGCTCGACGCGCTGGCGCTCGGGC
>JALZJA010000276.1 GCA_030860005.1 Actinomycetota bacterium | reverse complement strand
CCGCCGCACCGGCCGAGAACGAGCAGGCGTCCGGATAGAACGAGCGTGCGTGCGCGGGCCCGCTGCCTCGCGTCAGTCGGCGAACGCGACGAAGTAGTCGAGCGCGTGCGGGTTCGCCAGCGAGTCGCGGCTTGCGACCTGCTCCGGCGGCGCGCCCATCAGGATCCGCTTCACGGGCACCTCGAGGATCTTCCCCGACAGGGTGCGCGGAACCTCGCGAACCGCGTGGATCTCGTCGGGCACGTGGCGCGGCGAGCAGTCGTTCCGGACGCGGGTCTTTATCTGCCCCGCGAGCCCGTCGTCCAGCTCGACGCCCTCCCGTAGCACGACGAAGAGCGGCATCCAGTCGCCGTCGTCGCGAGGCAGGTCGACCACGACCGCGTCGACGACCTCGGGCAGGGCGAGCACGGCCCGGTAGATCTCGCTCGTGCCCATCCGCACGCCCCCGCGGTTGATCGTCGAGTCGCTGCGGCCGTAGATGATCGCCGTCCCGCGCGACGTGATCTCGATCCAGTCGCCGTGGCGCCAGACGCCGGGGTACATCTCGAAGTAGGCCTCGCGCAGGCGCTCCCCGTTCTCGTCGCCGTAGAAGTAGATCGGCATGGACGGCATCGGCTGGGTGATGACGAGCTCGCCGACCTCGTCGATGACCGCGTTGGCGTCGGCGTCGAACGCGTGTACGTCGCAGCCCAGCGAGCGGCCCTGAAGCTCGCCCGCGTAGACGGGCTCGAGCGCAACGCCGCCGACGAACGCGGTGCAGACGTCGGTGCCGCCGCTCGTCGAGAAGAGCCACATGTCAGGGCCAAGCTCGTCGTAAACCCAGCGAAACCCCTCCGGCGACAGCGGCGAGCCGGTCGAGCCGACGCTGCGCAGCGCCGACAGGTCGCGTCCGCGGGCGGGCTCCACGCGCGTCTTCATGCAGCTCGAGAGGTACGCCGCGCCGGTGCCGAAGCACGTCACGCCGGCGTCGGCGGCGAGCTCCCACAGGCGGTCAAGCGACGGAGTGCCGGGGTGGCCGTCATAGAGGACGATCGACGCCGGCGTGAGCAGCGCCCCGACGAGGAAGTTCCACATCATCCAGCCGGTCGTCGTCAGCCAGAAGATCCGATCGCCGGCGTGGGCGTCCAGGTGCAGGTTCAGCTTCTTGAGTTGCTCGAGCAGGATCCCGCCGTGGCCGTGGACGATCGCCTTCGGCAGGCCGGTCGTGCCGCTGGAGTACAGGACCCAGAGCGGGTGGTCAAACGCCACCGGCTCGAACGCGAGCTCATGGTCGCCGTCCGTGGCTAGGAAGCCGTCCTGAAAGCCGCCGCCGTCCAGGTATCCGAAGCGCACAAGCGTGCCGCCGACCTGCGCATGGATCTCGTCGACGGTCGCGCTGCGGTCGTGGTCCTTGGCGCCGTAGCGATAGCCGTCGACGGCGAGCACGACCGTCGGCTCGATCTGCGCGAAGCGGTCGACGACCGAGCGCGCGCCGAAGTCCGGCGAGCAACTCGACCACACGGCTCCGAGGCCCGAGACCGCGAGGAACGCCGCGATCGTCTCGGGGATGTTCGGAAGGTAGGCCGCGACGCGATCGCCAGGCCCGACGCCGAGCGCGCGCAGGCCGCCCTGGATCTGCGCGGTCAGCTCACGCAGCTCGCCCCACGTCATCTGCGCCAGCGGACGCAGCTCGGACGCGTGACGGACCGCGACCTCGCCATCGGCGCGCTCGCGGAAGACGTGCCCGGGATAGGACAGCGCGGCGCCGGGGAACCACTCGGCGCCCGGCATGTCGCGGCGGCCCAAGACGGCGCGCGCCGGCTCGGCGAAGCGCACGTCGAAGTACGCGGCGATCGACGACCAGAAGCCGTCGAGGTCGCCGACCGACCAGCGCCACAGGTCGTCGTACGTCCGCGCGCGCACACCGCGCTCGGTCTCCAGCCAGCGCATGAACGCGCGCAGCCGCGTGCGCTCTGTGAACGCCGCGCCGGGCACCCACAGCGGCTTGGGGTTGCGGCTCACGCCGCAACCCTATGTTCCCCCGAAGGCCGGCTCAGTCGGTGGGCAGCTTGGCCTCGATGTGGACCTCGACGGCGTCCGAGACCTTCAGCGCGCCCATCAGCGCCTTGAACTGCTTGATGCCGTAGTCGTCCTGGCTGAGCGTGACGGAGCCCTTGACGGTGCCGTCGTCGCCGACGTCCAGCGGAATCTCGACCGAGTTGCTCTGGCCGGCGATGCTCAGGTCGCCCTTGACGTTGCCGCTCGAAAAATCGGCCTCGCTGGACTGAAAAGTGATCTTGTCGGAGCCGAGGACCTTGTCGTCCATGCTCTTCTTGATGTCGCCCTTCTCGTCGTCACCGAGCGGCTTGGCGCCGCCCTCGCCCGAACTCACCTCGATCCCTGAGGGATCGACGCTGAGTTCTACGGACGCACTGTCGCCGACCTCGACGGTGCCTTCCCAGCTCGTCGCTTCGAGCGTGAGGTTGTGGCCGGCCTTGGAGGCCGCGCCCTCGCGCCCGGTCTTGACCGTCAGGGACCCGTTGTCGGGCCCGATCTTGTGACTGCCTTCCTGGATTCCCATGCCTGGGACGATACCCGCGAGGGCTCACATCAACCACGCAGGGCATACGCTGCGCGGCTATGACCTGGATCCAGCGCGAGATATCGCTGAAGGCACGCCCGCGCGGCGTTCATCTCGTCACGGACGAGATCGTCGAGGCGCTGCCCGAGCTGCGCGACCTGAACGCCGGCCTCGCGCACCTGTTCCTGCGCCACACGTCGGCGTCGCTGACGCTCAACGAGAACGCCTCGGCCGATGTGCGCCGCGACTTCGAGAGCTGGTTCAACGAAGCGGTGCCCGAGGACTTCGCCTGGACGCACACGCTCGAGGGCGCCGACGACATGCCCGCGCACATCAAGGCCTCGCTGATGGGCCCGGCGCTGAGCCTGCCGATCGCCGGCGGTCGGCTCGCGCTGGGGATGTGGCAGGGCGTCTGCCTGTGCGAGCACCGCGACCGCGGCGGGTCGCGCTCGCTGCTCGTGACGCTGCACGGGGAGTGACAGGCCGGTGACCGGACCGGTCACCGGCGCGCGACGTCACACGTGAACAGCGTCAGGTCGGGATCGCGCTCGCCGCGCAGCACCTCGAGATCGACCTCGACGCACTCCATCCCGCGGGCCTGCGCGAGCACCCGTGCCTGCGGCTTGATGACCTGTGCCGCGAGCACGCCGCGGCAGCTCACCATCGCGGGGTCGCGGCGGATGCGCTCGAGGTAGCGCGTGAGCTGCTCGACGGCGTCGATCGTCGCCACGCGCTTGATCTCCACCGCGATCCACGCGTCGTCGCCGTCGCGGCACATGAGGTCGACCGGCCCGATATCGGTCGGCCACTCGCGCCGCACGAGCCGGAAGCCCTCGCCGCAATGCGCGGGCGTCGCCGCGAGCGCCTCCTGCAGGTCGCGCTCGACACCGTCCTTCTCGAGCGCGGCGGCTTGGGCGGGCGGGCCCATGTCATGCGTGACGTCGCTGACGATCTCGGCGATCGCGATCTCCAGCCGGTCCTCGCTCGCGCCGGCACGCTTGCGCACGACGATCCGTCCGGGCTGCTCCTCGACGATCGTCGGCGCGGTCATCCAGTTGCTCGGCTTGTAGCCGCCGGTGTCCGCATGCACCATCACCGAGCCGTCGGCCTTGAGCATGAGCAGCCGCAACGCCTCGGGCAGGACGGCGGTGAGGCGGCCGGTGTAGCGCACCTCGCAGCGGGCAACGATGAGACGCATCGTTGGAGACGGTACCGCCGCGACCGGACCCGTCGCGCCCGCGTAGTGGGCGTCCGGCGCGGGTAGCGCCAGCACATGACGAAGACGAGCGACTACCTCGAGACCTACCTGCAGGACCATCGCGCCGGCGCGGAGTTCGGCAGCGACCTCGCTCGTCGGCTCGCCGGGGAAAACCCGGGCACGCCGCACGAGGATTTCCTCCTCGGTCTCGCCGAGGAGATCGAGCAGGACGTCGGCGTGCTCGAGGACATCATGGACCGCCTTGGCGTCAGCAAGCCGATCCTCAAGACGGCCGGCGCGGAGATCGGCGAGAAGCTCAGCCGGCTGAAGCCCAACGACCAGCTCACCGGCTACTCGCCGCTGAGCCGCGTGCTGGAGATCGAAGGCCTGCGGACGGGCGTGCAGGGCAAGCTGTCGATGTGGCAGGGTCTGCGCGAGGTCGCGTCTGACTACGAGCAGCTCGACGAGAGCGAGCTGGACGAGCTCGTCGGAAGCGCAGAGACCCAGCTCGAGGGACTGCGCGAGCAGCACCGGATCGCGGTGCGCGAGGCGTTCTAGCCGCGGCTACCGGGCGCGCGCGTCAGGCGGCGGGCAGCACACGGGGTAACTCGGCCCGCAACCGCTCCAACAGCTCGCAGACCTCGTCGTCGGCGCACAGGCGCAGCGCACGGTCGCAGGCGTCGATCGCGTCGCTCACCCGATCCGTCCGCGCCATCGCGTGGGCGAGGCGCGCCCACGCCGCCGCGCTCTGCTGGTCGAGCAGCGTCGCCTGCTCGCAGGCCGTGACCTCGGCGCCGAGG
>JALZJA010000267.1 GCA_030860005.1 Actinomycetota bacterium | reverse complement strand
GTCGTGCTCGCTTCGCGCGAGGAGCCCGGCGGCGTGGTCGGGCCGCGCGAGCAGCGCCAGAGCATCCTGCTCGCGCTCGTTGCCGGCTTCGGCTTCGGCTCGTACTTCGTCGGCGCCGAGATCGCGTCGCGCGACGACGTCGGCTGGACGCTGCTGCTGACCCGGATCTCGGCGACGCCCGTCGTCGTCGCGATCGCGATCCTCGTGCTGCGCCGCGGCGGATCGCGCCCCGGCAAGCGCGCGTTCGCGGCGCTGGCGGCGATCGGCGCATGCGACCTCGCCGCAAACGCGGCCTACAACCACGCCACGACGCTCGGGGACCTGTCCGTCGTCTCCGTCGCGAGCTCGCTGTATCCCGTCACGACCGTCATGCTCGCCGCGTTCGTGCTCGGCGAGCGCGTGCGCGGCGTGCAGCGCGCCGGGGTCGTCATCGCGCTGGCCGGCGTGCTGCTCATCGCCGCCGGTGGATGACGGACGGGATCGTTTGCGCGAGTGTCGCTTGCGTCGATTTGCCGCACTTTGCCGCGGGGAGAACCCAGCCGTGGGCCGTCGTGGCGAACACGGGGGCGCATGGCGCACCTCGCGCGACACGATGCCCACCCAGCGCCGCTCGGCGGGCGGTCGTGTCGCCTATGCCGCGCTATAGGCAGCAACTTCGACAGGACCCGCGGCGCGCCTGCGAACAGTGCTGTTCGTCGCGCGATCCGGCAGCGCGTATTGGGCCGGTTGCCATGATGTTCACCACATTCACGAACGTACCCGGCAGCATGCAACCGCGCGAGCTGAAATCCCCCTCGGCTCGCTGAAGCAACGACACGACGACGTCCGTCGGCCCCAGCGGGAGTCTGACCCACTCTCCCCGGCCGGCGGGCCCAACCGACTTCGTCCGCGCCCGCAGATCGCGTCTCAGAGCTGCTGTAACTTCGCCGCGGCTCGGGTTCCCAGTGGCGGTCAGTTTATGCGGCGCTCACCTCCTCGGGGATCGTTTCTTCGTTGCCGGCGTATCGGGTTCGCTTGAGGGTCTGGCGTTCGAGTTGGGTGAATTTGATGCCGTTGGTGGCGTGGTTGACGTAGAGGTCGAGTACGGCCCAGACGAGCGTCAGGCAGCTGGTCTCGCGGGGGAACCGGCCGATCACCTTGGTGCGGCGTTTGACCTCGCCCAGCGACCGCTCGAGCAGGTTGGTCGAGCGCCACCTGCGGCGGTGTCTGGTCGGGTAGCGCAGGTGGAGGCAGAGCGCGTCGAGGTCATCGGCGAGGCATCTGGCGGCGGCGGTGTAGCCGGCCTTCTTTAGCTGGTCGACGAGCGCCTTGAGGTGTTGCTTTGCGTCGCGCTCGTCGGTGGCATCGTCGAGCGCCCGCCAGTAGGCCGCACGGGTCCGCTCGCGCTCGTGCTCGGGCAGCTTCGCCAAGAGGTTGCGCACGCGGTGAACGGCGCAGTGCTGGCGGTCAGAGGCGGGCCAGCACTGCTCGACCGCTTTGATCAGCCCAGGCGCCCCGTCGGCGACGATCAGCATCGGCGCGCCGAGGCCGCGGGCGATCAGGTCACGGGCCAGCGAGAGCCAGTCCTCGTAGGACTCGCGCATCCCGAGCATCACTGCCAGCAGCACCCGCTCGCCTGCATCTGTGAAGCCCCAGGCGACGAGCACGCCCTCCTTGGGCCCGTCGCGGCGGACCGAGAGAAAGACCGCGTCGAGGAACAGCGCCGCCAGCTGGACGTCGTAGAGATCGCGGCGCGTAAACGCCTCGAAGCGATCACGCAGCTCCTGGCAGATCCGCGCGGCGGTCGATTTCGAGAGCTTCCCGAGGCCGGCCTTGTCGCAAAGCGACTCGACGTCGCGCATCGAGAGGCCCCTGACGAACGCGCCGATCACCATCGCCTTCAGCGGCTCGGTGCGCAACAGCTTGGTGCCGCGCGCGAACAGCTTCGACACGAACGGCTGGGCCGCCCCTCGCACCTGCGCGATCTCCACCTGAAGCTCGCCCTCCGCGGTCTGCACCCTGCGCGGTCGGAACCCGTTGCGCAGTCCCGGCGGTGCCTGCGCCCGACGCTCGTAGCGAGCTCTGCCAAGCCAGGCGTCGAACTCGTCCTCGACGGCGCGCTGGATGATCAACCTCGCACCCAGCCTCGCCAGCTCCGACAAGGACTCGCGCGGGTTCTCGCCAACCCCCACAGCAAGCAGCGCGTCGATCTGCGTCTCAATCTCCGCCGACGGCGGTACCGTGCGTCACGGCGTAGGTCCTCCTTCTTGGTCTTGTCAGGACTTGAGGGAACCTACGCCGTGCCCTCGACGAGGCCAGCTATTTACAGCACTTGTGAGACGCGACCGGGCGCGACGACAGTGCTGGATTTCGCGGAGGGTGTCGCACAAACCATTCGCGCGGGGACGCTACCCCTCGTGAGAAATGGGATGGGACCGCCAGAGCGAGCATATTCTACGGCCCGCCTCCCACGGCACCCCTCCGCGGAGCCTTTGTGCGACGTCCTCCGCGCGATGCAACAGCGTGCGGCGAGCGCTGCCCCGTCGAGAAGCGGCAGTCTCGGCGTGTGCTCCTGCTCTTCGTCTGTGCGGGTGTGTCGTCGCCGCAGGCCGGGATGCCCGCTTGTCTGACGGGGCCCGCGGTGCGGCGTCGAGGGGGCGGCGCGCCGTAGGTGACGCCGCCTGGATCCACTCCCGTGACGATCGTGCGCCGATGGGCGCCTGACGAGGCGCCAGCACCCCGAAGTCGCATTGCTCGTCTCGATCGGGCACCGCTCACCCGCGCCAAGACGTCCGAGGAGAGTGCGGCGTGTCGCGCGATCCGCAAGTGTGCTGACCCGTCGGGATGGCGGGGTCGCTGAGGTGCTTGCCGGCGCAGCGTCCAGGTGCGCCGAAGCCGGGGCACTCCCACGTGGCGGTTATCCGCAGCTTCGGCCGGTCAACGGTGCCAGCTCGAATTGTCGGGTTCGACATCGGAAGCGTGCTCGTCATCTGCTCCGGATGGCGCTTGCGCTTCGTCGCGATGGGTCAGAGATACATCCGCGTGTTATGTGGCCGGCGCTGCCTCCGGCAGGCCGACCGCCGCCTCGGTATTGACCGCGTAATAAGTCTGCTCGCTCGCGTCCCCCAACGTCGGATCGACCAGGTCGCGAACCGCGTCGATGGACTCCGCTTCCCAGATGCAGGTCGCCGCGCTGAAATCCTGGCTCGGGCAGAACTGAAGAAGCCGCATTCCCTCCTGCGGTTCAAACAGCGGCTGGCCGCTCACCTGGGCCGTCTCCGGATCGGAAATCCGATGAATGACTCCAACCTTCATGGGGAACTCCCTCCCGTTGGTTGCGCACCGACCGTAACACTGCTCCAAGTGGGGGAGCAACCCCGGCGGGCAGGATTCCACGGGCGCCTGCAGGTTCTACTCGCGAGACCGGCGAGGGTGCCAGCTTGCGGGTTCCTGCCGCCTCTACAGAGTGCAGCATCTCGCGCGAACCGGCAGCGGTGGGGTTGGTCAGGGCGTTGGGACGCCCAGTTGTCGGCAGATCGCGGGAACGGTCCCGGGGGCGATCTCGTTGTGGCGGGGCACGGCGCTGGGTTGACCGGTGGGGCCGCGCCATTTGGAGTGCTTGGCTCCGTCGCCGATGCGCGTGCAGCCGTGAGCGCGAAGTGGCGCTCCAGGTCTCGGAGCTTCACTCCGTGATGGTCAGTTTCAGCAGCTCGTCGTCGCCGGAAGCGGGCTGGCCTGCCAGCTGGTTGTCGGGCGTCAGCACGGTCTGCAGCGCGTCGATGACGGTCTGTCGTGCCTCGGCGCGGGTGCGGCCTTGGCTGATCGCGCCGGGCACCTCTGGGATCGAGGCCATCACCCAGCCCTCACCAGCATCCTCGTAATGGATCGTGAGCTTCAAGGTCTCGTGCTCGATCGTGGCCATACCCGCACGTTACCCGACGCGCCGCGCCGGATGCGACAGGAGTCCGCCAGCTACACCAGCGCGCGCAGGCCTGCGCTGGCGGGGATCATCGGGGCGCGGCGATCGCGCACAGTGTCGATGATCTCCGTGTTGTCGATGCCTTGCAGGTAGATCGAGGTGACGCCGAGGTTAACGGGCCCGAGCTGACGCCGGATGACGTTCAACGGCACGCCCTCCCGTGCCATCTCGACCGCGTGCGCGTGGCGTAGTTGGTGGGGTGCGAAGCGGCGTCGTACGCCTGCGCGGGCCGCGCAGCGGCGTAACTGGTGACGCGCATTGGAATCAGACAATGGGTGGCCGCGGCTGCCGCCCTCGATGACGCAGAACAGCGCGCCGACGGGGAGCTGCAGTCGGTAGGTCAGCCCGGGGCCCAGTGCTCCCAGCCCCATTGGTCCATGCCCGCCTCGCGGCGCTTGTCGCCTGTGCCGTGGCGCACGAGGATCGCGCCGCGTGACTCATCCAGATCGCTTTCGCTGAGCGCGAGCGCCTCGCTGATGCGCAGTCCGGCGCGCCACAGCACGACGGTCAACGCCCGAACGCGCAATGCCCTGCGGCCCCCCGCCGGCGTGACGCATGACCAGCACGATCTCCTCGATGCTCGGCGGATCGGCCGGATAGTGCACACCCTTGTTGCACGGCGCGCGCCCAAGATGATGGCCCGCCAATGTCGCCGGCGAGCGACGGCGACCAGCAACATCGAGCGTCTCCATCGGTGTCTCCCGGGTGCGGTGACCCGCTCAGGGTCCTCCTCCCAGGCCAGCCGCGCCAACCCTCCACGACCCGTTGCCCTCCCGACACGCCGGCACACAACACATCGCTGCGATGCTGACGCCGCGCCCGGCGTAGTGCTAGGCGCGAGCCACCGATAAGCCCCGTAAACGCGTTCCCGCTTTTCGCGCTTTGCGTCAGCGCCGCCACGATCTCACCGAGCTGATCGACCGGCGCGTGGCGCCCGACCCCGCGCTTCGACTCGGCGCGCGAGCGCCGGAGCCAGGCTCTTAGTCCGAGCGATGAGACAAGACGTTGACGATCGTGCCGCTCGGCTCGCGAAGCATGAAGCGCCGCACTCCCCATTCCTCATCGCGCAGGGGGTAAGCGATGTCGAAGCCCTGCTCCACGGCCCTGGCATGAACCGCGTCGACGTCATCCACCTCGACGGAGATGCCCGGGGCCGCCATGTCGTCGTTGCCGACGATCGTCACCTGCACCGACCGGTTGGTCGGTGAAGCGACCGTCACGACCCAGCCCAGATCCATCGCCACCTCAAAACCGAGCAGCCGCACGAAGAAATCGCGCGTTTCGGTGGGCCGCTCCGACCTCACGTTTGGCACCGCCCTGCCGATCGTCACGCCCCGTGTTGTACCCGACTGCCGCCCAGCGCGACAGCGCAAGCAACCCGCACTCGCGATCGATTAGGAACGACCTTCCGGCCGGGAACACCTGAGGCAGCCGCGCCCAAGAGCAGCGTGCAGCTCTTCGCGGAGGACGTCGCACAAAGGCTCCGCGGAGGGGTGCCGTGGGAGGCGGTCCGTAGAATATGCTCCCTCTGGCGGGCTATGACCTGCGCTGGCAGCTGACCTCGCCCGCGGCTAACAACGCTGCGGCAGCCGCCGCGATGCAGTGCAACGAACACCTGCTTCGCAGCCTGCTGAACGAGATCGCCAGCCAGCGCGGGGAATCAGCCCCGGGTACTGGCTGATTGGGCGGGTAGCTATAGCAGCGCTCGCAACCCGGCGCTGGCCGGGATCATGGGTGCGTGGCTAGCGTGCACCGTGTCGATGATCTCCGCGTGATCGATCCCCTGTAGATATATCGATGTCACGCCGAGGTTCACGTGCCCGAGCTGGCGCTGGATGACGTTTAGCGGGACGCCCTCGCGTGCCAACTCCACCGCGTGCGCGTGGCGCAGCCAATGGGGCGCGAAGCGACGGCGTACGCCCGCTCTGGCCGCGGTGCGCTCGAGTTGATTGACGCGCGTTTGACGCCGACAGCGGGCGCCCGCGACTCCCGCCGTCGATCACGCAAGACAGGGCGCCGACGGGGATCTGCAGGCGGTAGGCAAGCGACGGGCGAAGCTGTTCCCACCCCCACTGGTCCATGCCGACCTCACGACGCTTGTTGCCCTTGCCATCACGCACGAGAATCGCGCCGGGCGGCTCGTCGAGATCGCTCGCAAAGCAGCACAACGCACCGCTCGCACGTGGCGCACGCCTCGCCCACTAGCCTGTCGGGGCCATGCTCGTCACAGCCGCCGGCTTGTCGTTCGAGCCGCTGCAGATCCTCCCGTCGCTGGCGTTCGGGGTGCTGTACTTCGTGCGCGCGCGGACGCTCAGCGGGGTCGGAAAGCCCGTGCCGCGCTGGCGGCAGTGGTGCTTCTGCGGCGGCCTCGCGCTCATCGTCGCCACGCTCGTGTCGCCGCTCGGCACGCTCGGCGACGAGCTCTTTGCCGCGCACATGGCCGAGCACCTCCTGCTCGCGGACATCGGCGCGCTGCTGCTCGTGCTGGGGCTCACCGGGCCGCTGCTCGCGCCGCTGCTGCGCACCCCGGCGCTGGGCTGGCTGCGCCACCTCGCCCACCCCGTACCAGCGCTCGCGCTGTGGTCGGCGAACCTCTTGTTCTGGCATCTCGTCGGGCCGCATGAGCAGGCCGTGCGCAACGAGGCCGTCCACGCGATCCAGCATCTGCTGTTCGTCGGGGTCGGGATCAACATGTGGATGGCGCTGCTGGGCCCGCTTCCCAAGCCGGCGTGGTTCGGCAACCTCGGCAGGCTCATCTACATCATCGGCGTGCGGCTCACGAGCACGGTCCTGGCGAACGTCTTCGTGTGGACGCAGACGGCGTTCTTCGACGTCTACCGCGCCGGCGAGCGGGCGCATGACATCTCGCCCCAGTCAGACCAGGTGGTCGCCGGCTCGATCATGATGGTCGAGGGCTCGATCCTTACGCTGTGCCTGTTCGCGTGGCTCTTCCTGCGCAGCGCGCGCGAGGGAGAGGAGCGCCAGGAGCTGCTCGACCT
>JALZJA010000261.1 GCA_030860005.1 Actinomycetota bacterium | reverse complement strand
GCGCAGGCAGGAGCTTGCCATGGCCGGCTCGAACGAGGTTCTGCTCGTGCGCCACGGGGAGACCGACGACAACGCGGCCGACCGCTTTCAGGGCCAGCTCGATACGCGGCTCAACGACCGCGGTCGCGAGCAGTCGCGGGCGCTCGCCCGGTCGCTCGCCGGCGAGGGGCTGCGGGCGCTGTACTCCAGCCCGCTGCTGCGCGCACGCGAGACGGCCGAGATCGTCGGCGCGCAGCTCGGGCTCGAGCCCGTCTTCGACGATCGTCTCATGGAGGCGAACACCGGCGACTGGACCGGCCAGCTGTACGCGGACGTCACCGCCGCCGCGCCCGACGAGTTCCGTGCGTGGCGCAGCGCGGATCGCTCGTTTCGCTTTCCGGGCGGGGAGTCGGTCGCCGAGCAGGCCGAGCGGGTCGCCGCCGCGCTCGTGGACGTACGCGGCGCGGGAGCGCTCCCGGCGCTCGTCGTCACCCACGGTGGCGCGATTCGCGCGGTGCCCGGTGCCGTACCGACGGGCGACTTCGTCGGCAACTGCGCGCAGTATCGCCTCGTCGATCCCGCCGAGCGTGCGCCGTGACCACGCTCTCGCGAATCGTCTTCGCGGTGCTCGTATGTGCGACGTTCGCCGCGTTCTTCGCCGCGCAGGAGCTCAAGAGCAAGCCGCCGCGCGTGCAGCACGTGTCCGTCTCGGAGGTGGTGTCGCCAAACGGCGACGGGCGCTACGAGCGCGTCTTCGCCTCGTTCGATCTCGATCGTCGCGACGACATCACGGTCAAGGTCGTCGAGCGCGACGGTGACGAGGTGCGCACGCTCGTCGACGACCGTGCGGTGGGGCCGCGCGAGCGCCAGCGAGTGAAGTGGGACGGCCGCGACGACCGCGGCCGCGAGGTGCCCGACGGCATCTATCGCATCCGGGTGAACCTTCGCCGTCAGGGGCGCGCGGTCACCCTGCAGCAGAACATCGACAAGGACACGCGCCCGCCGCGCCCGCGCGTGCTCGACGTGGGTCCGCAACCGGGCGCCGGTCCCGAGCTGCTGCCGCGCGTCGACGGCAAGCCGGCCCGCGTGCGCTTCAGCGCCCCGGGCACGCGCACCGAGGTGCTCGTCTTCCGCACCGACGTGCGGCCCGCGCAGGCGGTCTTCGACAAGCCGATCCGCCTTGCGGACAAGGCGATCCGGTGGGCGTGGGACGGGACCGTCGACGGTCGCCGGCGCGTCGCGCCCGGCACGTACGTCGTCGTTGTGCGCTCGCGCGATCGCGCCGGCAACATCGGCTCGTCGGCGCCGATCCCGCCGCGGCGAAGCGCGCGCCAGCGACTGCCCGGTCGCGGGGGCATCACGGTCCGCTACCTCGGCGTGCAGGCGCCCGCGGCGCCCGTACCGGCCGGCGGTCGCAGCGGCGTCGCGGTCGACTCGCTCGACAAGAACTACCGCTGGCGGCTTCGCCGCGTCGGGTCGGCGCGTCCGCGCAAGGACGGCCGCGGCACGAAGTCGCGCGTCGTCGGCTTCCCCACGCCGGGCGGCAAGTCCGGCCTGTACCTGTTCGAGATGCGAACCGCGACGCGCCGCGCGACCGCGCCGCTGCTCGTGCAATCCAGGCAATCCCAGCGTGTGCTCGTCGTGGCGCCGGCGACGACATGGCAGGGCGTCAACCCGGTCGACGATGATGGCGATGGGTTCCCGAACACGCTCCGAGCGGGCGGCCCGGTGCAGACCTCACGCCCGTATGTTCCGGGTGGTCTGCCGCCCCAGCTGCGCAACGCCGACGCGTTGCTGCTCGCCTACCTCGACCGCCAGGGTCACCGCTACGACCTCACGACGGACGTGGCGCTGGCGCGCGGCGAGGGACCGCGGCTCGCGGGCCATCGAGGCGTGATCCTCGCCGGCGACACGCGCTGGCTCGACGCGGGCGTCGGCCGCGCGCTGCGCAGCTATGTGCGCGGAGGCGGCCGCGTGCTGTCGGTGGGCACGAACTCGCTGCGCCGCAGCGTGCGCGTCGCGAACAACGGTCGCGCGAGCGATCCGACGCTGCCGACGACGCGCGACCTGTTCGGTTCGCGGCTGCGGCCGATCGCACGCGCGCCGCTGACGCTCGTCAGCACCGTCGACGACATCGGCCTGTTCGCAGGCACGGAGGGACAGTTCCCCGGCATCGACGTCTTCGAGGAGACGCAGAGCGTGGCGGGCGGCGCCCAGATCGTCGCGGCCGCGGCGGCCGACGACGGGCGCCGGCGCGTGATCGTCGCGACGCGGCTGGGCAAGGGCCTTGTCATCCGCCCGGGGCTGCCCGACTTCGCGCTGCGGCTGCGCAATCCCGGCGAGATCAGCCGCTTCATGGAGAGCGCGTGGACGCTGCTGTCGCTGCGCTGATCACGGCGCTGTCGACGTTCGCCGACACCGCCCAGGCGGCGGGCGTCGTCGTGGCGGCGCTGCTAGCGGCCGTCGTCCTGCTCGCGCGCTCTCCGCGCGAGCGGGCCTTCGCGATGCTCGGCGCGCTGGCGCTGACGCCGGTCCTGCTCGTCGCGAACATCTGGTCCACCGCGCAGTTCGAGCCCCTGCGCGATCGCCCCGCGCTGGCACTCGGCGCCGCGGGCGCGGGTTTCGTCGCGCTCGCGCTCGGCGCGGTGGCCTTCCACCGCCGGCCCGAGCTGCTCGTGCTGGCCGCGGCGGCGGCACTGCCGTTCCGCGTCCCGATCGAGTCGGGCGGCGACACCGCGAACCTGCTCCTGCCGCTCTACCTCGTCATCGCCGCCGGTGGCCTGGCCTACGCCGTCCCGCGCCTGCGCGGATATGGATGGAAGGAGGACCCCGAGCCCGAGCGCGAAGCGGGGCGCCTGGAGTGGCTGCTGGCGGCGTCGATCGTGCTCTACGCGCTCCAGGCGTCCTACTCGACGGACTTCGATCACGCGCTGTCGCAGACGATCTTCTTCTACGTGCCGTTCGCGCTGCTGTTCGCGCTGCTCGTGCGGATCGAATGGACGCGACGCCTCGCCGTGCAATGCCTCGCCGTCCTGCTTGCGCTGGCCGTCGTGTTCGTCGGCATCGGCTTCGTCGAGTACGCCAGGCGCGAGCTGCTGCTCAACCCGAAGGTCATCAGCTCAAACCAGTTCGAGCAGTACTTCCGCGTGAACTCGCTGTTCTTCGATCCCAACATCTACGGGCGCTTCCTCGCGACGGTGATGCTCGGGCTCACGGCGCTGGCGCTGTGGAGCAGGCGCACGATCGTCGCGGGCGGCTGCGCCCTCGCGCTGGCGCTGCTGATGTCCGGGCTCGTGCTGACGCTGTCGCAGTCGTCGTTCACCGCGCTGCTCGCGGGCCTCGCGGTGCTCGGCGCGCTGCGCTGGGGGGCGCGGCGGGCGGGCCTCGTGATCGGCGCCTTCGCGGTCATCGCGGTCGCCGTCGTGCTCGCTGCCCCTGGCGCGGTCGGGCTCGACCAGTCGCTTGACAACGCCTCCAGCGGCCGCTCGGAGCTCATCCGCGGCGGGGTCGAGCTCTTTGCCGACCGGCCGCTGACCGGCTGGGGAGCGGGCGCGTTCCGGCGCGAGTACCGCGACCACGAAAAGGCCTCGAGCGAGCGCGCGACCGCTGCGTCGCACACGATCGCGATCACGATCGCGGTGGAGCAGGGGATCGTCGGGCTCGGCCTGTACCTCGCGCTGCTGGCCGCGGCGCTCGGACAGCTGCTGCGTGGCGCGCGGCACGCGCCCGTGCGCGCGGCGGTCGCGGCGGCGTTCGTCGCGCTCGTCGTGCACACGTTCCTGTACGCGGCGTTCCTGGAGGACCCGCTGGCCTGGGTGCTGCTCGCGGCGGGCACGGCACTCGCGCGGCGGGAGGCATGACGCCCCGGCAGCGGGA
>JALZJA010000237.1 GCA_030860005.1 Actinomycetota bacterium | reverse complement strand
AGCACCCGCGGACACCTCCACAGCCTCCACAGCCCCCACCCGCGCCCCGAACAACCACTCGCGCACCCCTCTCACACCCCGCGCGCCGCCGCGGGTCACCTCGCGGAGCTTCCTGCACGATCCGGGCTAACCGGCATACTGCTGACCGTGACCGGACTGAAGATCGGATCGGGTACGCCCGCGTTTCGACCGACGAGCAGGACCTCACGGCTCAGCGCGACGCGCTCGCCACGCTCGGAGTCGCGGCCAACCGCGTGTACGTCGACCACGGACTCACGGGCACCAACCGCGATCGTCTAGGCCTACGACAGGCGCTGGCGGCGTGCCGTGCCGGCGACACGCTCGTCGTCACCAAGCTCGACCGGCTCGCGCGGTCGCTACCCGACGCGCGCGACATCGTCGAGGAACTCACCGAGCGTGAGGTCAAGCTCGCCCTCGGCGGATCGGTCCACGACCCGACCGACCCCGTCGGCCGACTGCTCTTCAACGTCTTGGCGATGGTCGCCGAATTCGAGTCCGACCTGATCCGGATGCGTGCCCGCGGAAGGCATGAAAGTCGCCAGAGCAACCCGTCGCCTGGCAGCGCACCGCAGGAAGCCCACCTCGTCTCGCTGCACAGGGCTGGCGAACGCACGATCAGCGAACTTGAAGAGCTCTTTCTCGGTGACCCGCTCGACGGTCTACCGCGCGATCGCCCGCAGCCGCGCCCGCGCGACGTCCTGACGATCCGCAAACCACGCGCTGCTGGCGCTGGCCAGCGCACCGAGCACCAGCGCATCGTCTCTCCGCAGGACCCGCACTGGGCTTAGCGGGACTTCGTACCGATGTTCCTTCCTCACGGGCCTTCAACCTGCCGGAAGTCTGGGTAGCCGACGATGCACCCCCGTGCGTCTGCGAAAAAATCTCGGTGCTCCTTCAGGAGTTGCATTATGCTGCGCAATTGAGTCGACAGTTATTGCTAGCGCATCGGAGGTAGGCGACGATGTCTCATGGCCATGCACATCTCGGCGCGTCGGAGACTCCTCAGTCGAGCTTCTACAGCGAGGGGCGTTTCGGCCGGCTGTTTCCCGCTCTGCCCCCGTTCGCGGCTGATACGAACTTGATCCGCGACGCGCTCATCGAGCTCGGCGCGACGGGCGGACTGATGGACCCGGGCGACGATCTGTCCGATCCGATCACGCTTATCACCGACCCTGCGAAGAGCGTCAACAACCCGAATAACCCGACGCTCACGGCCGGCTTTACGTTCTTGGGCCAGTTTCTCGACCACGACATGACTTTTGACCCGACGTCGAGCCTGGCTCGCCGGCAGGATCCCGAATCGATTCGGAACTTTCGCATCCCTGCGCTTGACCTCGACAGCGTCTACGGGGGTGGCCCGTTCGCCTCCCCCCACCTCTACGACGCAACGGTCGACAACGGCCAAACCACGTTCCTAGCTGAGGAGATCCCGGGATCGGCGGCGGTGTCGGTTGACGGCTCGACCCGTTATGACCTTCCGCGCAACAGCCAGAGCATTGGGCTTACCGGTGATCCCCGTAACGATGAGAACCTCATGGTTTCCCAGTTCCACCTGGCCCTGCTGCGCTTCCACAACGTGGTGATCGACGACGTCAAGGCTGAGCTCGATGCGAGCCATACGCTCGGGGAAATCTTCGCCGAGGCCAACCGGGTGGTGCGCTGGCACTATCAGTGGCTCATCCTGCACGAGTTCCTTGAGAAGACGGTCGGCCACGACACAGTCGACGACGTAATCGTCAACGGCGGGAAGCACTTCAAGTGGCGCAACGACCCCTACATACCCGTCGAGTTCTCGGTCGCCGCCTACCGCTTCGGTCACTCGCAGATACGCCCAAGCTACCGGGCGAACTTCGGAACGAGCGCCACTGACCCCGCTCAGCAGTTCTTCGCCCTGATCTTCGACCCAGCAGCCGCAGACCCCGACGATCCCGACGACTTGCGAGGCGGAAAACGCGCCGCGCGCCGGTTCATTGACTGGCAAACATTCTTCGACTTCGGCGACGGCAGAAAAGCTCAGAACAAGAGGATCGACACCAAGCTGTCGACCGTTCTGTTCGACCTCCTGGGCCAGCCCCAGGGAGAGCCCACCTCGCTTGCCACTCGCAACCTACTGCGCAACCTGACCATGAAGGTGCCCTCGGGCCAGCGTGTGGCCAAGGCTATGAAGTTACCGGTACTCGCGCCCAGCGACCTCGATGACCTGACGCCATTCAATCTCCAGCAGCGCGCCCCGCTGTGGTTCTACGTCCTACGCGAGGCTGACGTCATGGCCGATGGCAACCATCTCGGCCCTGTCGGCGGCCGAATCGTCGCCGAGGTCATCGTCGGGCTCATCCGCGGCGACGGGCAGTCCTACCTGCGCCAAGACCCAGACTGGGAACCCACCTACGGCCAAAACGGCACGTTCACCACCGTCGACCTGCTCAATGCCGCTGGTGTGGTGGCCACTTTCTGATCGTGCCTACGCGGACGGCTTGACGTCTGCGCTCCCTTGACGCTCCAGCTGAGCTGGTTTGTAATCACCGGTGCGGGGCGCCGACAGCCGGCGGTCAAGACCACGTGGGACGCACGCCTGCCCCGCGCCCAGGGCGATCACGAACACCTGCGCCCGGGTCGCCCGCGCCGAGTCCCTTGCTGTGCCCTCCGCGATGGCCGTCACAGCGCGGCTGAGCCGGGGTCAGCGGCGGCTCAAGGGGCTTTCCTGGTCGCTGTCCATTTTCCGCGCTGGATTGCTGGCCGCGGGTCAGGACGGGCGCGCCTCGCGGACGTCAGCCTGCCGCCGCGCACCGTCGCCGCGATGACGAGGACGGCGCCGACGAGGATCACGTCCTTCAGGACGTACTGGCCCTGCAGCGTCGGCGCGCCGTGGGGGCCGCTGAACAGGCTGCCGCCGAGCAGGACGACCGGCGCCAGGATCCCCACGAGCTGGACAGCGAGAAGGTAGATCGCGCCGCGAAGTGCCCGCCCGCTGATGAGCCACAGACCGATGACGCACTCCAGGACAGCAATGGCGACGATCGCCACCGAGTCCGGGAGGAGGTCGAACGTCAGGATCGATGTCGTCCTCACCACGAGATCCTCCGCCGGGCTTACCCCTGGAAAGAACTTCAAGAACCCGAAGCCCAGGAACACCGCCCCGAGGCTGACGCGCAGGAACGTCACGCTGTGAGCCACGAGCCAGCGATGCAGCGCAAACTCAATCTCCTCGAGTCGCTGCGCAGGACGGGAGCGCGCGCGCCGGCGTGGGGCCGGTGGTTGCGCTTCGGGATCGCGCTCGCCGAAGGTGAGACGTAGTTGGGAGGGTTGGTTGCCGGTGTTGACGGGGCGGTCGTTGATCGGATCCGGCATCAAGATCCCTTCTGGAAGTGGATGCACAGCAATGGGTGTGTCCTATAAGAGGTCAGGAACATGACCCCTGATACACGCGGGGTTGATCTCTGAGGCAGGCTGGGTCTGACGGAGGCTTTCAAGCGAGGATCTGATCCTCCGGAGAGGAAGCCCTACGTCATGTCACGACCGAGGAAGTACCCCGAGGAGCTGGTGCAGCGCGGGATCCGGTTGGCCTTGGACAGCGGCCGTCCGATCGCTCACGTCGCCGCCGATCTGGGGATGCACCCCGAGTCGCTCAGAAAGCGCGTGCGTCAGGCGCAGGCCGACAGCGGCTCGCGCCCAGATCTGCCGACCACGGCGGAGCGTGAGGAGATCCGCAAGCTGCGCGCCGAGAACTTCGAGCTGCGGCGCGCCAACGAGATCCTCAAGTCCGCCAGCGTGTTTTTCGCCAAGGAGCTCGACGAGGACCGAACGAGGTGAGCCGCTACATCGATGAGCATCGCGGCCGCTTCGGCGTCGAGCCGATCTGCAGGGTCCTGGACGTGTCGGCGTCCTCCTATTACCAGCGCGCCACCGGCGAGCGCTCTGAGCGCGTTGTCGAAGACGAGCGCCTGACCAGGGTCATCCGCGAGGTCCATGAGGCCAACTACTGCGCCTACGGCTACCGCAAGATGTGGCTGGCGCTCAAGCGCGCCGGCGAAGACGTCGGCCGTGACCGCGTCAAGCGGCTGATGGGCGCTCACGGCATCCAGGGCGCCAAGCGGCGCGGCAAGCCGTGGCGCACGACGATCGCCGATCCGAGCGCGCTGCGCAGCCCGGATCTGGTCAATCGCGACTTCAGCGCCACGCGCCCGGATGCCCTGTGGTGCGCCGATTTCACGTACCTGCGCTGCTGGGAAGGGCTGGTGTTCTTCAGCTTCGTCCTGGACGTGTTCTCGCGCCGCGTCGTCGGCTGGCAGTTCGCCAGCGACATGCGCACCGACCTCGTCCTGGATGCGCTGCGGATGGCGCTCACCCGCCGCCAGCACGGTGCAGACCTCGAGCTCGTGCACCATTCCGACGCGGGCTCGCAGTACACCAGCGTCGCGTTCAACCAGGTTCTCGACGACCACGGCGTGCTCGCGTCGATCGGCACCGTCGGCGACGCCTTCGACAACGCAATGGCCGAAAGCTTCGTCGACACCTTCAAGACCGAGCTGATCGCAGACCGAGTCTGGCGCACCCGAACCCAGCTGGAACTGGCGATCGTCGAGTGGGTCGCCTGGTTCAACAACGAGCGCCTCCACGAGTCCCTGTCGGATCGTCCCCCTGCCGAGGTGGAGCACACTACGAAGCGCAGTACGGTCTGACTCCCCTCTCTGAACCAATGAGCAGAGGGAACCTACAAACCCGGTCTCCGTCGAACCCAGCCCGCCTCACTCATATGCCAACGCGTTACGCGAGCGTGGCGCGGACGGGGTTCGTAGAGTTCGTGCGGAACCCCGGGGTAAGTGCGGAGGTCCACATGGGCAGCATTAGCCGTCTTGGCGTCACCCCGGTGGTTCGGTCCGGCCAGCTGCTGCCAACCTGGGAGCACTACGCGCGTTCGCTACGAACCGCACCGACGACCTGCCGATCGTCGAGTCGGAGCACCGCCAGCACGCCGTGATCGAGCTGGCGATCCGCGACCTCAAAGACCAAGCGCTCGCGCACTTCCCCTCGGGCAAGATCACCGCCAACGCCGCCTGGACGGTCATCGCCGCCCTGGCGCACAACCTGCTGCGCCCCGGCCAGCCTCACACGGACCGCCCGGCGCTGGACGCTGCACCTGCCGGCCCGCTGGCCCTGGCGCCAGGCGTTCGCCGACGCGCTGACACGCCTCCGCGCGCTGCCTTGTGGTTTGCGCCACCTGACGCGGCCGCCCGACCACCGAAGACCAACACTCACCGGCCCGCTGCGCACCCGCACGCCCCAGGACTGCCCGATCCCCGCTGAGACCACGGCCGACCCACGACGCCGGCCACCCATTCCCGCCGGCCGCGACCAACGCAACCCGCCACTGGCACCGCGAACGCCAAGCCAGCACCGACCAGCACCCTCACCCCGACCCGCGGTGGATCGAGGCTTAGCGGGACTTTTCGTACCGATGTTCCTCACGGGCGGAAGCGATAGTGACGGCATCACTCACGAGCGCATCTCCTATCGGCGCGTTGCGGTAGCGCCGCTTGCTCCCCTCTGGTCGAGGAGCAGTGTCGGCCCTGCACGTGCGCTTGGGCGTGCGACCGTGCTAGGCGCTGGGCTCGAACGTCGCCGCGGGCTTGATGCCCTGGACCCGTCGCGCGAAGGCGGCGAGGTCAGCCGCGGTGCGTGCCGGCTGCTCGCACGCCACGGCGTGGCCGGTGCCGTGGTAGGTCACCAACTCGGCGGCGGCGATGGTCTCCGCCATCGCCTCCTGCTCGCTGCGGGAGCAGAACTGGTCCTGGTCGCCCCACAGGATCAGCGTGGGCGCGGTGATCGTGCCGCCTTCGGTCGGGACCTCGGCCTCCACCAGCCCCTCGAAGGTGGCCTTCCACACTCGCGCTGGGACCTTGCAGCACTCGGCGATCAGCATGTCGAGGTAGACGGGCGACACCGGCCCGGTGATGGTGCGCTCGGTGAAATTGCGCACGAACTGCGGGTCGACCGGGTCGGTCAGCTCGGACAGCGTGCGCTTCAAGCTGGCGGGCTTGTCCCGGAAATCGCGAGGCGTGCCGATGAGAACGAGGCCCAGGATCCGTTCGGGATGGTCGACGGCGAAGCGCTGGGCGGTGTAGCCGCCGCTGGACTGGCCGGCGATGACAGCCGCCTCGAGCCTGACGGCGTCCATGAAGGCCGCCACATCGGCCGCGAA
>JALZJA010000227.1 GCA_030860005.1 Actinomycetota bacterium | reverse complement strand
GCCGTCGCACGAGCGCAGGTGCGCGCGGATGCGCCGCGCGCGCATGTTGCGGCGGTCGCCGTCGGAGAGCGCGTGGCGGATCGTGACGCAATCCGCGTCGCGACCGCCGGCGACGTCGAGCAGCGCGCTGCGGGCGTCGAAGACGGCGCGGCGGGCGTTGGATGCGGTCAGCTCGAGCGCGACGCCGATCTCGTCGTAGCTCAGGCCGCCGAGCTCACGCATGACGAGCGCCCCGCGCTGGCGCTCGGGGAGCGCGCGCAGGTCTTCGACGAGCTGTTTGATGCGAGCGCGCTGCTCGGCGTAGATCTCGGGCGCGGGGGCCGAGATCGTGGGCTCGATGTCGGGGTCCAGCTCGTCGTGGCGCTGGCGCCGGCGCAGGATCGTCACCGCCTCGTTGTGGGCGATGCGGTACAGCCACGGACGCAGCGGGCGCCCGTCGTCGCGGCTGGGCAGCGCGCGCAGCGCGCTGAAGAGCGCGCTCTGGGTCGCGTCGTGCGCGTCCTCGGCGTTGAGCAGGATCGAGCGGCAGTAGTTCAGCAGCGGGATCTGGTAGCGCTCGTACAGCGCGGTGAACGCGCCGTCGCTGCCCGTCGCGGCCCTGCGCGCAAGCGTCTCGTCGCCGAGTTGCGACCACAGCAGGTCGCGCGTACTCGCCATTGCTGGGGTCCCGGCAGGCATCGTGAGCCTGTTATCGGCAGCGGAGCCGGTTTGCCCGAATTATTAGCTCAGCCCTGACTAGTCTTGGCGTCCGTGCTGCCGCAAGCCTCCATCGGTTCGAGCGCCAGCTCGTTCTTCGACGCCGTCGGCTCGTTCTTCGACAGCCTCTCGCGCGTTGGCTGGGTTCCGCTCATTCTCGGCGCGATCCTGTTCGTGACCTACCTCACGCTGCGCTCGCGGGCGTTCTACAACACGCTGTGCGCCGCCTATCCGACGGAGCGGATCGCGTATCGCAGGATCTGGGGCGCGTATATCGCCGCCTACGGTTTCAACAACGTCATCCCGGCCCGCGGGGGCGACGTCATCAAGCTGTTCCTCGTCAAACAGTCGATCCCGCACGCGACGTACCCGGCGGTTGGGGCGGCGATCTGCGTCGAAGCCGTCTTCGACCTGTTCATGGCGATCTTCATCCTCGGCTTCGCCTTCAGTCAGGGCGTGTTCCCCAAGCCGCCGGACTTCTCCAAGCTCAATGCCTTCGATCTGGCGTTCTTCGCCGGACATCCGAAGTTCACGCTCTTCTTGCTGACGTTCCTCGCGATCGCCGCGCTCGTCGGCTTCGCCGTGCTGTCCCAGCGCGTCAAGGCGTTCTGGGCGCGCGTGCGCCAGGGCCTGACGATCCTGCGCGACCGCCGCCGCTACCTGCGTGAGGTGTTCGCGTGGCAGCTCGGCGGGTGGTGCTTTCGCTTCGCCGCGTTCTGGTGCCTGCTCGAGGCCTTCAACGTCGGCGGCTCGGTTCGCAACGTGCTGCTCGTGCTCGGCGTCAACGCCGTCGCGGCCGTCGTCCCGTTCACGCCCGGCGGGGCGGGCGTGCAGCAGGCGCTGCTCGTGAAGGTGTTCGCGGGCAACGCGACCGGTGCGACCGTCGCCGCCTACTCGGTCGGACAGCAGATCGTCATCGCCATCTCGACGCTCGCCGTCGGCTTCGCAGCGCTGCTGGGGATCTTCCGCATCCGCTCGTTCAAGGAGGCGATCCGCCTCGGCCAGGCCGAGCGCGAGGTGGAGAAGGCGCAGCGCGCCGCGGCTCAGGAGGCCTGAGCCGGGGCCGGGCTACTGCATACCCTGGCGCGCTTCGCGCACGAGCGCGACGGCGTCGGGGAAGACCGTTGCCATGACCGCGCGGATCTGCTCGGCCTGCTGCTCGATCGTGCCCTGGATGTTCGCGCGATTGATCGCGGCCACCGTCATCTCGACCGCGAGCTTGATCGCGTTGTCGGCCCAGACCATGCCCTGCTGCTGTTGCATCTGCTTGGCGAATTCCGCCATCCCGCGCTGGAGATCGTCCGAGTCGCCGAAGAGTCCACCGAAACCTTCCATGTGCCCATCGTAGCGAGGGGTGAACTCCTCGTCAGCGGTAGCCTCGACACCAATGCCGCACGTCGAGGGCGCGGGCGTCGCGCTGCACTACGAAGAGCGCGGGGACGGGCGACCGCTGCTCGTCATTCACGCGATGGCCTCGGGGGCGGCGCAGTGGTCCGCCGCGCTCGACGAGCTTGCGCAGGCGGGAGCGCGCGCGGTCGCCTACGACCGCCGTGGCTACGGCTCGAGCGGCGCTCCTCAGCCGTACGCCGCGACGACGGTGCAGGAGCAGTCCGAGGACGCCGCGGCGCTCATCGCGGCGCTCGGGCTCGCGCCGGCCCTGCTCGTCGGTGACGGGTTCGGGGCGCTCGTCGCGCTTGAGCTGCTCGTACGCAGGCCCGAGCTCGCGGCGGGAGCCGTCCTCGCCGAACCGCCGCTCTACGCGTACGTGGCCGCGGCGACCGAGGCGCTCGCCGCCGAACGCCAGGCACTCGAGGAGGCGCTGCGCGAGGG
>JALZJA010000220.1 GCA_030860005.1 Actinomycetota bacterium | reverse complement strand
CCCGTCGCGCAAGAGTCCCAGCAAGGCTTCCTCCAGACGCTCAACCCCGCGGAGCGAGAGACCCTGATCTCCCTACTGCGACGGGTTCTGGACGCGAACGATGCCGCTCGCGGTGCCACAACCAACGAGCCGCCGGCTCCACCGCTCTCCGAAGGCACGCGCGCGCCAGCGTTGTAGGGATTCGCGCAGAACGGAGACCCCCCGGCGACGTCGCGCCGATCCGGCGAGCGGCGCCCCGGCTCGCGACTGCCGATGCGTCAGGCTGCCTGGCACGATCCCACCCCGGCACAGCCGCGCTGCGTCAGGCGGCTACCGCGATCCGCTCCGCGGCGCGAAACGTGCGCCGATACGCGCTGGGCGAGACGCCGATCGCCGCTCGGAGGTGCTGGCGCAGCGCCGTGGCGGTGCCGAACCCCGCCTCGTAGGCGATGCTCTCGACCGGCAGATCGCTCGTCTCGAGCAGGCCGCGCGCGTGGTCGACGCGCTGCTGGGTGATCCACCGGTTCGCGCTCATCCCGACCTCGGCGCGGAACCGGCGGGTGAAGGTGCGGACGCTCATCTGGCCGTGGCGCGCGAGGTCGGTCAGCGTGAGCGGCTCGCGCAGACGCGCGAGCGCCCACTCGCGCGTCGGCGCGGTCGTCGCGCCGACGACCGCAGGCAGCGGGCGCTCGATGAACTGCGCCTGCCCGCCCTCTCGCCACGGCGGCACCACGCATAAGCGCGCCGCGGCGTTGGCGACCTCGCTGCCATGGTCGCTTCGGATGACGTGCAGACAGAGGTCGATGCCGGCCGCCGCGCCGGCCGAAGTAAGGACGCGCCCGTCGTCGACGAACAGCACACTCGGGTCGACCCGTATACGCGGGAACAGGCGCTGGAAGTGCTCGGCCCGGCGCCAGTGGGTCGTCGCGGGGCGCCCGTCGAGCAATCCGGCGGCGGCGAGCACATAGGAGCCCGTGCAGATCGAGACGATGCGGCTCGTCTCGGAAATCCCGGCGAGCGCTGCAGCGAGCGCTTCGTCCGGCACACCCTCCTCGTAGAGCCGCCCGCGCGGGCGCTGGGTAGCGATCACGACGGTGTCGGCAGTGGTCAGCGCGCCACCGTCGTGATCGACGACGATCGCATAGTCACCGGACGTGCGTACCGCGCCGCCGGTGAGCGAGCAGGTCGTCACCTCGTACAGCGGCGCGCCCGACGCGTCGCGTGCGGCGCCGAAGACGCGGGCGGGGATCCCGAGGTCGAACGGGATCACCCCGTCGAGCGCCAAAACGGTGATGCGGTGCATTGGCCTGATTCTTGCGCACGTTGTCCGGCGAGCCACTTGCGGGTGGTCCGGCGGCCGCGCAGACTCGTCGGAACCCAAGCCCAGGAGCTCGAGACGCCCACCACCGGAGTTTCGGCTTCTTCGAAGGCAAGAGCCCCATCAACTCACCCAAGGAGCATTCCCATGAGCACTACCGGTACGGTCGCCGGCGTCGAGGTCGATGCCCTCTTCAAGTCAATCGACCGCTTCGACGCAGAAGCGTTCGGCGAGTTATTCGCACCCGATGCGACCTATGTGTTCTCCAACTACCCGGCCGTCGAGGGTCGCGACGAAATCGTGGGTGCGGCCGTCGCATTCTGGGACACGGTCGCCAGCCTCAATCACCATGTGTTGGACATCCTCCCGTTCCACGGCGGCTTCGTTAGCCAGCTCGAGATCACCTTCGGGCTCAAGGACGGTCGCAACGTGACACTGCCGGTCGCGCTCATCACCCGGACCGCCGACGGTCTGATCACCGACCACCGCATCTACGTCAACGAAAGCCCACTCGCAAGCGAGGGGTAGCTCCACCGCACGGCGGGCCGACTCCCGAAACCAATTCCAAGGAACTCTCGATGCCCAGCCCCGAAGTCGCAACCGTCCAGGCCACCATGCGCGCTATCGCCGCCCCAAATTGGGGCGCCCCGGAGGTGCTCGAGCCCGTGACGGTCTCACGCCCGGATCCGGGCCCGACGGAGACCCTCGTCGCCGTCCACGCCGCGGGCGTCAACCCGACGGACTGGAAGTCGCGCGCCTCGGGCGGATTCGGACGGTGGGGCGACCCGCCGATCCTCGGCTACGACGTCTCAGGCGTGGTCGAGGCCGTTGGGCGCGGTGCCAGCCTGTTCG
>JALZJA010000201.1 GCA_030860005.1 Actinomycetota bacterium | reverse complement strand
CATCATCGCGGCCAAGGCCGTTGCCTTCCGCGAGGCCATGACCTCCGAGTTTCGCGCCGACCAGGAGGCGATAGTCTCCAATGCTCGCACGCTTGCAGCCGGCTTGGCCGATGCAGGAGCCGCCATCATCTCCGGCGGCACCGACAATCACCTCATGCTGGTCGACGTCCGGCCCCTGGGCGTCAACGGCAAGCAGGCCGACGCGGCCCTCGGCGCGGTCAACATCACCGTGAACAAGAACACCATCCCCTACGATCCCGAGAAGCCGATGGTGGGAAGCGGCGTCCGCGTCGGTACGCCCGCGGTCACTTCGCGTGGCATGCGCGAAGCCGAGCTGCGCGACATCGCACGGCTCATCGTGGACGGCATCGGCGCCCGCGATGATCTCGACGCCCAGGCCGATATCCGTCGTCGCGTCGCCTCCATCACCGACCGATTTCCGGTCCCCGGGCTGCCTGGAACACGCGCCTCCGCCGACATCCCCGCCTGATCCGGCAACTGACCCTGCACCTTTCCGGCCTCAGCGCTCAGCTACTGCCGTCGTGGCGGGCACATGACCCGGCGGCACTCGCGGTTGGGGCTACTGCCGTCGTGGCGGGCATATGACCGGTCGGATGGTCGCGGCGGTCCCACACATCGGGATCGGCACAAAGCGATGCCCTCCGCTATACTCCCGGCGTCCGGCCGCTGTGAGTCGAACCTGAACATGACACAACTGACGCCGCTGGGGCTCATCAAGATCCTGGGCCAGGTGACCGCGATCATGGTGATTCCCGTGGTGGGAGGCGCGGTCGCCGGCATCGTGATCGACGCGACGGTCGGGACCTCGCCGTTGTATGTGCTGATCGGGTTGGGGGCCGGGACACTGGTTTCTGCCGTCGGTATCTGGCTCCTCATCCGCGCGGGCGTGCGGAAGGGCTACACCGATCGGAGCCCCCGACATGACGCATGACAATGACCCGAGCGGCGATTCGGCCGGCCGCGGGCCCAGGCAAACACGGCCGCCGAACTGGGCGCTGGGGATGGACCTCGGGGTTCGACTCGGCCTCTCGGTGATCATCGGCCTGGGTGGCGGTCTGCTGCTGGACAACTGGCTACAAACGAGCCCGGTCTTCACGCTGATCGGAATGGTGCTGGGCATCGGCGCGGCGATGGTGACAATCTGGAACGTTGCGCGCGATGCGATGAGGAGATAGATGGCCGAAGAAGAGGGCGAGAGCCTGATTCACGTTGCGATCGAGGCCGAACCGCTGTTCGACATCGGTCCACTGACCTTCACGAACTCGATGGTCGGAGCGCTGATCACGACGACGGTGCTCCTGCTTGCCGCGTTGTACATGACGCGGCGCTCCGCGCTCGTTCCAGGGCGAATGCAGAGTATTCTCGAGCTGCCGGTGGAGCTCATGAGCGGCATCGTCAGCGCATCGAGCACCCGATGGCGCGGCTACGTGGCGCTCATCCTTGCCTTCTTCCTCGTGATCCTGATTTCGAACTGGGTCGGGCTGCTGCCGGGGGTCGGCACCATCGGCATCACCCACCTCGACGCATCCGGTCACGAGGAAGTGATCCCCATCATCCGGCCAGCCAGCGCCGACCTGAACTTCACGCTGGGACTGGCGATCGTGGCGTTCGTCATGTTCGTGTACTGGGGCATCAGGGCCAACGGCGGGGGCGGGTACCTGAAGGAGCTGCTCGGCGAGCCGCTCTACATGGCCCCGCTCATGTTCCCGATCAACGTGATCAGCGAGTTCAGCCGCCTCATCAGCCTCTCGATGCGACTCTTCGGCAACGTCTTCGCGGGCGAGGTCCTGCTGGCTACCATGCTCGCGCTGGTGCCGCTGATCATCCCGGCGGCGTTCCTGGGCCTCGAGCTGCTCTTCGGCTTCGTGCAGGCGCTCGTCTTCGCCCTGCTGGCCATGACGTACATCGCCACCGCCATCGCGGAGCACCATTCATCCGGACATGACGACCATGGCGAGGCCGATGCGGCTCACGCCGACCACCCACCGGCGGCCGAGGCCGCACACGCTTAGGGCATGATCTCTTCGCCTGCGAATATCGAGCAGGCGTCATGACAGGAGGAACGAAACAAGTGGAATCCAATCTCGCCGTCGGGCTCGCCATGGGCCTCGGGGCTATCGGCCCCGGCATCGGTCTGGGCATCGCCGTCAGCAAGGCGATGGAGGCGCTCGGTCGCAATCCCGAGGCATCGGGCGCGATCTTCGTGCCCTACATCCTCGGCATCGCGCTCACGGAGGCCATCGGCATCTATGCTCTCGTGATCAGCCTGCTGCTCATCTTCGTCGCCCCGTAAGAAGGCGAGTCGACAAGGAGACAGCGCATGGGCGAATTCTTCGGGGCATTCAGCGTGGATGTCTGGAAGCTCGGCTTCCAGGTCATCAACTTCCTGCTGCTCCTGTTCCTCCTGAATCGGTTCCTGTTCAAGCCGGTCCTCGCCCGGCTGGACGAGCGGGGCTCGAAGATCAGCAAGGGGCTGGAGGACGCGGAAACCGCCGCACGTGATCGGGAGCTGGCTCGCGCCGAGCGTGAGGCGGCCGTGACCGAGGCGCGCAAGGAGGCCAACGAGATGATCGCGCGCGCCAACAAGATCGCCACCGACACGCGCAACGAGATCCTGACCGAAGCGCGCGCCGAGGCCGAGAAGGTCTCGACTCGCGCCCGCGAGGAGATCACCGCCGAGAAGGACAAGGCCATGGCCGAGATTCGCGGACAGGTTGCCGAGCTGGCACTCGTGGCGGCCGGGAAGCTCGTCCGCCACGAGATGGACGACCCGACCCAGCGCCGCCTCGTCGAGGAGTTCCTCGCCGAGGTCAAGCCAACCGCGACGTCGAGCAGCTGAGTTCGATGGCACGACGCGAGACCGCAGCCCGTCGTTATGCCGATGCGGCCTTCGAGATCGGCCGCGCCGACGGATCGCTCGAGGCGTGGGAGCGCGACCTCGATACCCTGCGCACCGCGCTCGGTGACGAGCAGCTGCGCCGCCTGGTCGAGCATCCGGCGGTTCCCTTCGCCGAGAAGGAGAAGGTTCTGCGCCGGGTCGTTTCCGGCGTGGCCGCCGAACCACTCAGCCTGGCCCTGCTCATGGTCCGGCGTGGCCGCCCCGGGGCGATCGACGCGATGGTCGACCGATTCGCCGAGCTGGTCCGGCGCGAGCGCGGCATCTCCCTGGCCGAGGTCCGCATCGCGCTCCCGCTCGACGATGCGCAGCGCACCGCGATCACCCAGCGCCTGCGCGAGCTCACCGGCGACCGGATTGAGATGAACGAAGTGGTTGACGACGCGCTGATCGGCGGAATCAGCGTCCGCATCGGTGACCGGCTCTACGACGCAAGCGTGCGCAGCCGCCTGGAGCGCCTGCGCGCCCGGCTGACCGCCGCCTAGATCTGAAAGGAACTTCATGGCGATTCGATCGGACGAGATCACCTCGATCATCCGCAGCGAGATCAAGGGATTCGACGAGGGCGCCGACGTCAGTGGCGTCGGGACCATCGTCGAGGTGGGCGACGGCATCGCCCAGGTGTACGGGCTGTCCGGCGCGCTGGCGCAGGAGCTGCTCGAGTTTCCCAACGGAATCATGGGCATGGCCTTCAACCTCGAGGAGGAGACGGTCGGCGTCCTGATCCTGGGCGACTACACCAGCCTGTCGGAGGGCGACCAGGTCAAGACGACCGGCCGCATCGTGGAGGTTCCGGTCGGGGATGCGCTCATCGGTCGGGTGGTGAACCCGCTCGGCGAGCCGCTGGACGGCAAGGGTTCCATCGAGACGACGAAGACCCGCCCCATCGAGCGCATCGCGCCGGGCGTCATCGTGCGCCAGCCGGTGGACACGCCGGTGCAGACCGGCATCAAGGCCATCGACTCCATGATCCCCATCGGCCGCGGCCAGCGCGAGCTGATCATCGGCGACCGCCAGACCGGCAAGACGGCGATCGCGATCGACACGATCATCAACAACAAGGACTCCGGCGTCGTCTCGGTCTACGTCGCGATCGGACAGCGCATGGCGACGGTCGTGGAGATGGCCGAGACGCTCATCGAGAACGGCGCGATGGAGAGCACGATCATCGTCGCCGCGGGAGCCGACGAGGCCGCGCCGATCAAGTTCCTCGCGCCCTATTCGGGCTGCGCGATGGCCGAGCACTTCCTCTACGACGGCAAGGCCGCGCTGATCGTCTACGACGATCTCACCAAGCACGCGTTCGCCTACCGCCAGATGTCGCTGCTCCTGCGCCGCCCGCCGGGCCGTGAGGCCTACCCGGGCGACGTCTTCTACCTGCACAGCCGCCTGCTCGAGCGCGCGGCCAAGCTCAACGACGACCTCGGCGGCGGATCGATGACGGCGCTGCCGCTCATCGAGACCCAGGCGGGAGACGTGTCGGCGTACATCCCGACGAACGTCATCTCGATCACCGACGGCCAGATCTTCCTCGAGCCGAACCTGTTCTTCTCGGGCGTGCGCCCGGCGATCAACGTCGGCATCTCGGTCAGCCGCGTGGGCAGCAGCGCGCAGGTCAAGCCGATGAAGAAGGTCGCCGGACGGCTGAAGCTCGAGCTCTCCCAGTACCGCGACCTCGAGGCGTTCTCGCAGTTCGGCTCTGACCTGGATGCCGACACGCAGGCGACGCTGGCCCGTGGCGAACGGCTCGTCAAGACGCTCAACCAGGACGAGCGCTCTCCGATGTCGGTCGAGGATCAGGTAGCCGTGCTCTTCGCGGCGACGAACGGCTTCCTCGATCGCATCACCGCCGAGCGCGTGGCCGAGTTCCACGAGGCGCTCGTGGAGCGCATGCACGCCGAGTACGGCGACCTGCTCGAGAAGATCGCGGGGGGTGACTGGGAGGACGACACGGAGGACGCGCTGCGCGACGCCGTCGCCGAGTTCGCCGACGACTTCGGCTACGACCTGGACGAGGAAGGCGAGGCGGAGTCCGACGAAGACGGCGGCGAGGCGAGCTCGTCCGACGAGGGCGACGAGGACGCAGACACGGACGAGGACGCCGACTCCGACGAAAGCGCCGACGAGACCGAACGCGAGGCAGCGCCTGCATGACAGCGCGTCATTGCCCGTCGACCGTTGCCGTCCAGTCGCGAAGGAGCTGCTCGCGATGACATCGAGTCATTGCTCGATCATGGCCGGCGCGGACCCGGAAGGGAGCTGCTCGCGATGAGCGCAAAGCAGCGCGAGGTCAAGACCCGCATCGCTTCTGTCAAGAACATCCAGAAGATCACCCGCGCGATGGAGATGGTCGCGGCGGCCCGGCTGCGCCGCGCCGAGCAGCGCATCGAGGCGCTGCGTCCATACGCGGGGGCGATCCGGCGGATGACCCGGCAGGCCGCCGAGGCCGCCGGGACGGAGATCGCCAAGCTGCCGATCCTCAAAGAGCACGAGAGCAATGACAACGTCGCGCTGCTGCTCGTGACCGGCGACCGCGGGCTCGCCGGCGCGTTCAACTCGCAGATCGTGCGCGCGGGCCTGCGCGCGGGCCGCGAGCACGAGGACGACGGTCGCAAGACCTCCTACAGCGCGGTCGGGCGTCGGGGTGTCTCGACGCTGACGTTCCGCGGCAAGGAGCCGGTGGGACGTTACGTCGGGTTCACCGACCGGCCGTCGTACGCCGACGCGCGCGAGATCGCCGAGGACCTGATCGCGGCCTACGTCGACGGGAAGGTCGACAGCGTCGAGATCTTCTACAACGGCTACATCTCGCCGCTCACCCAGGAGGTGCGCCGGGAGAAGCTGCTGCCGCTTCAGCAGGCCACGATCCTCGAGGGCGGTGAGGACGACGAGGAAGGCACGGACGAGGACGATTCCGGGCACCAGGCGCTCGTGGAGTACGAGCCGGGTGCGGAGGAGATCCTGGCGCGCCTGGTGCCCGACTACGTCGAGATCTCGATCTACCGCGCGCTGCTCGAGTCCACGGCGTCTGAGCACGGCGCGCGCATGACCGCGATGCGCAACGCGGCCGAGAACGCGAGCGAGCTGATCGACGACTTGACGCTGGAGATGAACCGCGCCCGCCAGGCGGAGATCACGCAGGAGATCATGGAAGTGGTCGCCGGCGCGGAGTCCCTGACGTGATGCGAAACCTATTCCTCGCCCGGAGGTCTCCGCTTGCGGTGACCGAAGGCCGAAACCCCTCTTAAATCCAGGAGCACCATGGCAACGACGGAAACCAACGACACCGACACCGACACCAAGACCGCGGGGCGCATCGAGGAGGTCCTGGGCGTCGTCATCGACGCGACGTTCGAGGAGGGCGAGCTGCCCGACATCTTCAACGCGATCACGGTGGAGCGCGGCGGCGACGACGGTCTGCTCGTCTGCGAGGTCCAGCAGCACCTCGGCGACGACCGTGTCCGCGCGGTGGCCATGGACTCGACCGACGGCCTGTCGCGCGGCATGGAGGTCATCGACACCGGCGGACCGATCACCGTGCCGGTCGGGAAGGGCACGCTCGGGCGCATCTTCAACCTGCTCGGCGAGCCGATCGACATGGGCGGCGACGTCGACACCGAGGAACGCTGGCCGATCCATCGCCCGGCCCCGAACGTCGAGGATCTCACGCCGACGACGGAGATGTTCGAGACCGGCATCAAGGTCGTCGACCTCCTCGCGCCCTACGCGAAGGGCGGCAAGGTCGGCCTGTTCGGCGGTGCCGGCGTCGGCAAGACCGTCCTCATCCAGGAGCTCATCCACAACCTTGCCCAGGAGCACGGCGGCCTGTCGGCGTTCTGCGGCGTCGGCGAGCGCTCGCGCGAGGGCAACGACCTCTGGCTGGAGATGAAGGAATCGGGCGTCCTGGAGAAGACGATCCTCGTCTTCGGGCAGATGAACGAGCCGCCCGGCGCGCGCATGCGCGTTGGCCTCTCCGGCCTGACGATGGCCGAGTACTTCCGCGAGCAGGGCCAGGACGTGCTGCTGTTCATCGACAACATCTTCCGCTTCGTGCAGGCCGGCTCGGAGGTCTCCGCGCTGCTCGGCCGGATGCCGTCGCAGGTCGGCTATCAGCCGACGCTCGAGACCGAGATGGGCCAGCTCCAGGAGCGCATCACATCCACGCGCGACGGCTCGGTCACCTCGGTGCAGGCGATCTACGTGCCCGCCGACGACCTCACGGACCCGGCGCCCGCCTCGGTGTTCGCGCACCTCAACGCGACGACGGTGCTGTCGCGGTCGATCTCCGAGAAGGGCATCTATCCGGCCGTCGACCCGCTCGACTCGACGTCGACGATCCTCAAGCCGGACGTCCTCGGCGACGAGCACTACTCGGTCGCAAACCAGGTCAAGGAGATCCTCCAGCGCTACAAGGAGCTGCAGGACATCATCGCGATCCTCGGCATCGACGAGCTCTCCGACGAGGACAAGCTCATCGTCGGCCGCGCGCGCCGCGTCGAGCGCTTCCTGTCGCAGCCGTTCTTCGTCGCCGAGGCGTTCACCGGGACCCCCGGCCAGTACGTCCCGGTCGCCGAGTCGATCCGCGGCTTCAAGGAGATCATCGACGGCAAGCACGACGACGTGCCGGAGTCGGCGTTCTTCCTCAAGGGCTCGATCGACGAGGTCATCAAGGCCGCCTCCAGCAAGAAGGACGACGAGGAGGACGACGAGGGCTGATGGCGACGACGTTCCACGTCGAGGTCCTGACCCCCGAGGGATCGTCCTTCAACGAAGAGGTCGAGATGGTCTCGACGCGCACGCAGACGGGCTCGATCGGCATCAAGGCCCGCCACCAGCCGCTGCTGGGCCTGCTGGAGCCGACCGAGCTGCGGCTGTATCGCAGCGAGTCGGACGTCGTCACCTACGCGCAGGGCGAGGGCTATATCCAGGTCTCGCCCGAGGGCGTGCTCGTGCTCGTCGAGGAGGCACATCCGCCCGACGAGCTCGACGCGGCGGACCTGCGCGACAGGCTCAAGAAGGCCGAAGAGGGGCTGTCCGCCGCCGAGGAGGGCACCGAGGAGCACCGGCGTGCGGCACGTGACAAGCGTCGCTGGGAGATGTTCCTGCAGATCGCCGAAGGTGGCGCGTCGGTGTAGTCGAGAGGCGGTGAGCCGTGCTGAAGCACGTGCTCTCGCGTCCCACTAGGGTGCCCGCCATGTTGCGCCGGTCAGCACGGGTTGTCGTCGCCGTGGCCGCGGCAGTCGCCGGCGTCTCCGGCGCCGGATGCGGCGAGTCCGATGAGGCGAGCGGCGATACCCGCCCGCTCGTCACGTTCGGTCGCACGGGCGGAACGGAGGGGAAGGTGTACGGGCTCGTCGTGGAGCGCGGCGGCGGAGCATTCCTGACGCAGTACCCCGAGAAGGTCAAGCGCTTCGAGGTCGACGGCGGCAAGCGCAGCGACCTGCGCTCGGCGCTCGAGGATCTCGACGTCAAGGGCCTCCAGCCGAACTACGAGCCCAGCCCGCCGACCGCCGAGGGCCATCGCTACAGCGTCACGTACCAGGGGACGACGGTTCAGGCGGCGGAGAAGGCCGATGTGCCCAAGAAGCTGAAGTCGGTCATCAAGATGCTCGACGGGCTCGTCGACGACGAGAACTGAGCTGCGCAGCCAACGCGTATGCCGCCCACGCTCGACTGGCTGCGCGGGAGCTTCATCTACATCGTCGCGTTCGCCCTGCCGCTGGCGGGAGCGGTCATCGCGGTGTGGCGTTTCTCGCAGGGCGACCGCGAGGACGGCGCGCGGATCGCGGCGGCGGCGCTGCTGGGGGCGTGCGTGTACGCGATCTGGCTGATGTAGCCGGCGGCCGTGCCGCGGCCGACGGAAACTGCAGCGATGAAGGATGAGAGCGGGCGGCGTGGCATGGGCGGCCCCCGCGGCGACGCGGCTCAGCCGCTCTCGCTGACCCCCAACCGCGCGTGCAGCCGCCGCAACGGCGCGGGCGCCCACCAGTTGCGTTCGCCGAGCAGCTTCATGAGCGCCGGCACGAGCAGCGCGCGCACGATCGTCGCGTCGATGAGGACTGCCGCGGCGGTGCCGACCCCGAGCTGCTTGATGAACACGATCTCTGACGTTGCGAACGCGCCGATCGCGACGCAGAGCAGCAGCGCGGCGGCGGTCACGATGCGCCCCGTGCGCTGTATGCCGATGGCGACGGCCTCGTCGTTGGGTGCTCCCGCGTCGCGCGCCTCCTTGATCCGCGTCAGCAGGAAGACGCCGTAGTCGGTGCTCAGCCCGAACGCGATCGCGAGCAGCACGAGCGGCTGCGTGATCTCGAGCGCTCCCTGGCTGGAGTAGTCCAGCAGCGACTCGAGCCGCCCGTCCTGGAAGATGAAGACGAGCACGCCGAAGGCCGCGCTGAGGCCGAGGACGTTCATGACGAGCGCCTTGATCGGCAGCACGACCGAGCCGGTCATGACGAACAACAGCACGAGCGTCGTGAGCGCGAGGATCGCGATCGCGATCGGCAGGCGGTCGCCGAGCCCGGCGCGCTGGTCGACGAAGCGCGCGGACTCACCGGCGACCTTCACCGGAGCGGGCGCGGGCCCGGCGCGCACCGCGCGCACGAGGTCGAGCGCGCGCTTGTTGAGCGGCGGCACGTCCGGCACGACCTCGACGAGCCAGGTGCGCGCGTCGACCGGGCGCGGGGGATCGACGGAGCGCACCGTCTCCACGTCGGCGAGCCGGCCGGCGTAGGCGCGCACCTCGCGCGCACTGGAACGCGGCGCGCTCACGGCAACGTGCAGGGGTGATGCGCGTCCCGGCGGGAACTGCGTCCGCAGCGCGGTGTCGACCATCTTCGGCTCCGATGAGTCCGGCAGAACGCTCGCGTCGACGCCCGTGAACTCGACCCGCGTGAAGGGGATCCCGGCGGCAAGCAGCACCGCGGCGGTCGTCACGGCGACGGCGACGGGGCGGCGCATGACGAGGTGCGACAGCCGATACCAGAAGCCGCGCTCCGGGTTGATCTCGCGGTGGCGCCAGCGCTCCGGCGCCAGCGAGTTGACGCGCTTGCCGAGAACCATCAGCACGGCGGGCAACGCGGTGAGCGAGATGATCCCGGCGCCGATCGCGGTGATCGCGCCGCTGATGGCCATCGAGTACAGGAAGCGCTGCGGGAAGACGAGCAGCGCCAGCAGCGCGGCGGCGACCGTCAGCGAGCTGAAGATGACGGTTCGGCCCGCCGTGCGCAGCGTCCTGGAGAGCGCGTCGCGACCCGGCCCGAGGCGTTCCATCTCCTCGCGATAGCGCGAGAGGACGAACAGCGAGTAGTCGATCGAGAGGCCCAGCCCGAGGCCGATCGCGAGGTTGAGCGCGAAGATCGACAGCGGGGTCGCCTCGTCGACGAGCCGCAGGCCGAGGAAGGTCGACATGATCGTCAGCATTCCGACGAGCAGCGGCAGCAGCGCCGCGACCGCACCGCGGAAGACGATGAGCATGAGCAAGAACAGCAGCGGGAAGGCGAGCAGCTCGGCCCTGGCGAGATCCTCGGAGACCTGGTCGCCCACCGCCGGGCCGGCGATCTCACCGCCGCCGACCGACACGCCGGGCACGCGGTCCAGCGCCTTGTCGATGCGCTCGCCGAGCTCCTCGCCGTCGGCGTCGTCGCGCAGGAACACCGCGACGTAGGTCGAGCGCCCGTCACGCGAGATGAACGGGCTCGAACCGCGCCGGTTGCCGTAGGCGGAGACGATCTGCGCCACGCCCGGCTCCGCGTCGATCCGGGTGATGACGCGCTTGAGCTTGTCCTGGCCCTCCGCGCTGCGTATCGGCGCATCGGCTCGCACGAGCACGATCACCCCGGGACTCAGCGTGCGGCCCAGCGCATCCTCGAGGCGGTCGGAGGTGACGGTGCTCTCCGACTTCGGATCGATGAAGTCGCGATCCGGCTCGACCGACAGCTTCCCCGCGACCGGTGCGCCGATCGTGACGGCCACGACGAGGAAGGCCACCGCGCCGATGAGGACGCGCCGGGGCTGCTCGGTGACAAGGCGGGTGATCGCGGCGATCATGGCGACCCGCGCAGACTAAGTAACTACTCACTCACATGTCAAGCGATGCGTTCGATCCCGGCCTCACGAACGCCGGCTTCGAGCTCATCGAGCCCGAATCCCTCGACCGGGCCGAGCGCGCCGCTGCCGCGCAGGCCACCACCCGCGGCCCGCATCGCGCTCCACGCGAGCATCGCGCCCGTGAAGTCGTACGGGTTGACTCCCTCGAGCTGCACGATTGACAGCGGGATCCCGTCGCGATCTGAGGCCACCGCGACGATCTGCGAACGCGCCTTCGTGCGCGCGTCCGCGTCGGGGCCACCGCTCGAGCCCTTGACGAGCTTTGCGCTCACCGCACCGATCGCGCTGCTCACCCCCGGCATCTTCGTGACGAGCTCGGTGGCGGCCGACATGACCTGCAGCGGCCGCGACGCCGGCCCGAACCATCCGAGCCACACCCCGACGTCGCGCAGCTGCGGATGCAGGCGCGGCAATGCGAACTGCTCCGTCGCGCCGATCGAGATCGCGGGCCTCGAGCTCGAGCAACGTCGCCGAAGGTCGCCGGTTGCGGCGACCGCAGGCGAAACCACTTCAAACTCGCGCACGTGGCGCGCCGCGCGCTCGCTCACGATGTGCCCGCCGCGCAAGGCATGGACCGGCTCGGCGAAGATCCCCGCCGCTGACGCGCGCGTGCCGCCGCTGAGCTGACCGGCCGTGGCGGCGCTCGCGAAGTAGGCGACGTCGACGCGCACCGCGCGCGCGTCGGCCTCGCGCAGCGCGAGACCGCCGGCGAGGTTGCCGGGAACGTAGTCGTAGCCCATCGCCGTCAGCAGCCCGCTGCCGGCGGTCTGCGCCTCCGGCCCGTAGCGCTCGAAGACGTCGCGGATGAAGCTCGGCTCCCCGGTCGAGTCGATGTAGTGCGCCCCGGCGGCGATCGCCGCGTGAACGGCGGGCGCGCCGTAGCGCACGAACGGGCCGACCGTGGTGACGAGCACGTCGCCGCGTTCGACGAGCTCGGCGATGGAGCGCGGCCGGCTCACGTCCGCGATCGCGCTCTGCAGGCCGCCGAGCTTGTCGGCGAGCGCCTGCACGCGCTCGCGCGACCGGCCCGCCAGCACGGGCTGCGCGCCGCGCTCGACGAGCGCCCGCGCCGTCAGCTCGCCGGTGTAGCCGGTGGCGCCGAAGAGCACGATGCGGCCCGCCATCCCTTCACGGTAGCGCCCGCTCGCGCGGGCCAGGGCGGGACCGATACTCTCCCCTCGATGGACGAACGGGTTCTGGCCGAGAGGCTGATCACGTACGACACGTCCACCAGCGATGGCCTGCGCGCCGCCGTGGGCTTCGTGAAGGGTTGGCTCGAGGCCCGCGAGATCCCCGTGACGGGACGCGAGTTCGGAGGCCTGCCGGTGGTCCTCGCCGACGTCGGCCCGCACGACGGGCCACGCGTGATCCTGCACGGCCACATCGACGTCGTTCCCGCCCACGACGACCAGTTCGTGCCGCGCATCGAGGGCGACCGGCTCATCGGCCGCGGCGCGTACGACATGAAGGGCGCGCTCGCGGCGATGATGTGCGCCGTCCACGACATCGCCGACAACTGCGGCGTCAACGTGCGCTTCGTCTGCGTGCCGGACGAGGAATCCGAGGAATCCGAGGGTGTCCGCTGCACGGACGCCCTCGTCGAGGAGGGCCTGCGCGCGGACTTCGCGATCACGGGCGAGCCGACGGACCTGCACATCGGCGTCCAGGCCAAGGGGGTTCTGGCCGTCCGCGTCGAAGTCAGCGGTGTCGCCGCGCACGGCTCGACGCCGTGGGAGGGAGACAACGCGATCCTCAAGGCCTACGACACGTTCCGTCGCATCGAGACCCTAGGCTTCACCCGCGAGTCCTCGGACCTCTTCGATCGCCCCTCGATCAACATCGCCCGGATCGTCGGCGGCGATGCCTTCAACAAGGTGCCCGACCGCTGCACCATGGACGTCGACATCCGCTATCTGCCCAACCAGGACCCCGGCGCGATCCTCGCGGAGATCCGCGCGCTGCCGGAGGTACGCATCGTCAAGACGTTCCAGCGCGCGCCGGCGCGCGTCTCGCGGGCCAACCCGTATGTGCGCGCGCTGCGCGAAGCCGTCTCGAACTCGCTGCGGGGCGAGGCGCTGTCGGTCGGCCGCGACGGCGCGTCGGATGCGATCTCGTTCCTCGAGGCCGGAGTGCCGGCCGTCGAGTTCGGCCCCGTCGGCGCCGGCCATCACGGGCCCGAGGAATGGGTCTCGATCGACTCGCTCGCGAGCTACCGCCTGGCGCTGGGCGACTTCGTCACCGCGTTGCCGGCGTGGCTCGCGCGCGACACCGTCGCCCACCCACCCGGCCAGCCGCCGCTGCGGGCCGTCGACGGGGGCCTGACGTGACATCGAGTCATTGCTCGATCACGGTCGGCGTCGATCCGGAGCGTAGGTCCTCGCGATGAGCGTCTACGAGCCCGAGGGCCCACCGCGCCTGGGCTGGGAGATGGTCAAGCGCTTCGCGCTCGGCGGCGTGCTCATCGTCCTGCTCTCGGCAACCGCGGTCGCGACCGCCGTCCTGCTCGAGGTGCATGACTCCATCAACATCATCGAGCGCGAGTCGACGCCGATTCCCGGCGTCAAGAACGTGCTCGACGAGGTCCCCGCGGGCGATGCGCAGACGATCCTCGTGCTCGGCTCCGACCGCCGCTACGGCGACGACAAGGGCATCCCCGTGCGCTCGGACACGATCATCGTCGTGCGGCTCGATCCGGACAAGGGCGCCACGGCGGTCATGTCGCTTCCGCGCGACCTCAAGGTCGAGATACCCGGCGTCGGGACCGAGAAGATCAACGTCGCCTACGCTGCGGGCGGCCCGAAGCTCGCGGTGCGCACGGTTCGGGAGCAGCTCGGGATCCCGATCAACCACGTCATCAACGTGAACTTCGGCGGCTTCCAGCGCGCGGTCAATCGGCTCGGCTGCGTCTACGCCGACGTCGACCGGCGCTACTTCAACGCCCGCGGCGGTCCGGGGGGCTACGCGACGATCGACCTCAAGGCGGGCTACCAACGGTTGTGCGGCAAGGACTCGTTGGACTACGTGCGCTACCGGCACACCGACAACGACTTCGTGCGCGCGGCGCGCCAGCAGGAGTTCCTGCGCCAGGCCAAGGACCAGATCGGGTTGGGAAAGGTCTTTGGGGACCGCAAGCAGCTGCTGCGGATCTTCGGCCGCTACACGCAGACGGACATCGCGCAGAGCAACGATGCCGCGATCCTGCGTCTGATCCGCCTCGCCTATGACTCGTCGAAGAACCCGCTCACGGAGATCCAGTTCCCCGCGGAGAACGCCGGCGAATACGTCGAGATCTCGATCGAGGACCTCCAGCGCACGGTCGACCGCTTCGTCGACGTCAAGGGCAGCGGCAAGAAGGACGAAGGCTCCAAGCCCAAGCCCAAGACCGTCAAGCGCAAGCGCAACCTTGCTCCGGGCCTGACGCTGCGCAAGGAGCAGGGCGAGAACCACATCCTCAACATCGCCACGCAGCTGCAGACGCTGCCGGTCTACTTCCCCAAGGCGATCCTCGCGCGTGGCGGCTACGTCCGCGACAGCCCGCGTGCGTACACGATCCGCGACCGCAACAAGAACCGCTACAAGGCCTACCGGCTCGTGCTCGATCAGGGCGATGACGGCCAGTACTACGGCGTCCAGGGCACGACGTGGAAGGCCGCGCCGATCCTCGACAACCCGACCGACGAGATCCGCATGCGCAAGCGCACCTACCAGCGGTACTTCGACGGCCGCAAGATTCGGATGATCGCCTGGAAGTCGCCGAAGGCTGTCTACTGGGTCTCCAACACCCTGACGCGCAACCTCACGAACAGGCAGATGATGGAGATCGCCCGCTCCCTCCAGCGGATCGGGCAGTAGCGTGCCGGCCTGCGCCAGATGATGGATATAGCCCGATCGCTGCAGCGGGTCGGCCAGTAACCTGCGGCCCCGCATGAGCACAGAGCGTCAACCTATCGGGGTCATCGGAACGGGCTACGTCGGACTCGTCACCGCGGCGGGCTTCGCCGAGCTCGGCAACGACGTCTACTGCATCGACATCGATGCCGACAAGGTGGCGCGCCTGCAGCGCGGCGAGATCCCGATCTACGAGCCGGGACTCGCGGAGATGGTGGCCGCCAACCGCGAGCGGATGCACTTCTCGACGGACCTGGCAGATGCGCTGGAGCGCGCGCGGCTGCTGTTCGTCGCCGTCGGCACGCCGCCGACATACTCCGGCGACGCCGATCTCAGCGCGGTGTACGCCGTCGTCGACGCGATCCCCGCCCATTCGTCGCGGAGCGACCAACAGAGTCACGCGCTCGTCATGAAGTCGACGGTGCCGGCGGGCACCGGCGCTTCGATCAAGCGCGTGCTGGCGGACAAGGGCAAGGACGGGCTGTCCTACGTCTCGTGTCCCGAGTTCCTCAAGGAGGGCTCGGCGGTCAAGGACTTCATGCACCCCGACCGGGTCGTGATCGGCGACGACCGTGATTGGGCCGGTGACGCCGTCGTCGAGCTCTACGCGCCGCTCGACGCCCCACTCGTGCGCACCGACATCGCCTCCGCCGAGATGGTCAAGCTCGCCTCCAACGCCTTCCTCGCCACGAAGATCTCGTTCATCAACGAGATCGCCAACGTCTGCGAGGAGACCGGCGCCGACGTCATCGAGGTCGCGAGGGGGATGGGCCTCGACGAGCGGATTGGACAGAAGTTCCTGCAGGCGGGCATTGGCTTCGGCGGTTCGTGCCTGACCGGCGACGAGACGGTGCTGGTGCGACTGCGCGGGCGTACGACGCTGCTGAGCTTCGAGCGACTGTGGCGCCGCCTGGAAGGTGAAGGACACGACGTCCACGATGGCGTCATGGATCCGGGTCCGCTCGAGGTGCTCTCGTGGATCCCGGGCGGCGCCGAGCCACAGTTCATGCCTGTCGCATGCCTCACGCGGCGCGACTACAACGGGGACATCGTTGAGGTACGCACGAAGATGGGTCGGCGCATCCGCTGCACGCCGGATCACCCCTGGATCGTGCGCGACGGCACCGAAAATGGCGAGCTGGAGCTTCTGCCGGCGAGGATCCTAAGCGAGGACGGCTGGGTGCCCCTGGCGCGGGGTCGCTGCGAGCCGCCGGATTCGGCCGCGCTTGCCCCGATGCTGGGGACTATCGAGGCGGCCGAGCTCCATCCTGAGAAGATCATCGTGCGGCTCGGTGCGGAGCGCGCTGCGGCGCTCGCGGCGCGGCCGATGGCTGAGCGGCGTGAGATCTTCGCGGGCAGCGTCGCGGCTCGGTCTGGCGATGTGAAGCGGACGGGCACGGTTCGTCTCCGCGAGGCGGCGATGGCGGAGCTGGACCTACACGGCACCAGCTTTGGGACCGCCAAGAACGGGAACTTCGCGGCGTCTGAGATCACACTCGATGAGTCGTTCTGGCGCGTCGTCGGGCTCTACTTGGCGGAGGGGAACACGAGGTTGGACGGCAAGACGGCCACGATCGAGTGGTCCTTTCACCGGACCGAGGAGCAGCACTTGGTCGACGAGATACTTGCGTTCTGGCGGCGCCACGGTGTACGCGCTCGTGCTCAACTGACCCCAACATCGCACAAGGTCTCGGTCAGCTCGCGAATGGTGGCGACGTGGTGGCTACGGGTGCTCGGGATGGGCCGAACCTGTTACGAGCAGCGGCTGCCAGATCTCGTGTGGGATCGGCCGCGATGTGACAAATGGGCGCTACTGTCTGCGCTCTGGGAAGGTGATGGATCGTGGCCGCTCATCAATGGCGATCCGAGCGTGATTCTGGAGATGGGAACCGTGAGTCGTGAGCTCGCCGACGGCGTGCACCGGCTGCTCGGCGAGATTGGGATCGTCGCTTCACAGCGAACCGGCCGCGCCGCCAAGTCGACGGAGGACACGTACCTGCTGAGGGTGAGCGGCGCAGATCAGGTCGAGCGCGCTATGGCGCTCGTGCCGGTGCGGGACCAAGCTGGCGTCGAAACCTTGATCGCTCGGCAGCAGCGGCGCAACGCTCCCAACGGGTATCGCTGGCTCGATGACGACGGCCCAGCATGGGTGCGCGTTGCTTCAACGACGCGAGAAGCCTTCAGTGGCCCGGTTTACTCCATGGAAGTCCCTGGGACCCATACGTTCGTGGCTACAAATGGGTTGATTTCACATAATTGTTTTCCCAAGGATGTGAACGCTCTGAAACAGCTCGCCGGTAACTCCGGCTACCACTTTCAGTTACTCAACGCCGTCATCGAGGTCAACGAGCTGCAGAAGCGGCGTGTGATCGGCAAGCTGCAGAAGCATCTCGGCTCGCTCGTCGGCGCCACGATTTGCCTGTTGGGATTGGCTTTCAAGCCCAACACGGACGACATGCGCGAAGCGTCATCGCTCGTGCTCAGCGCGCGGCTGCAGGCCGACGGCGCACACGTGCGCGTCTACGACCCCGTCGCCGAGCATGAGGCGCGCAGCCTGATCCGCGGTGTGCACTTCGCAACCGACGCCCTCGATGCGGTGCAGAGCGCCGACGCGCTCGTGCTCGTCACGGAGTGGAAGGAGTTCCTCGAGCTCGACTGGTCCCAGGTCGCCGACCGCATGGCCGGCTCGCTCGTGCTCGACGGACGCAACGCGCTCGACGCGGGCGTGGTGACCGCCGCCGGCCTCACATACGAGGGCATCGGGCGCGGATCGCTGACATCCTTGTCGGGATGACGGTGCAAGGGCGTCCGTGCAGGCCGTGATCCTCGTCGGCGGGGAGGGAACCCGCCTGCGACCGCTGACGTCGACCGTCCCCAAGCCCGTCGTTCCGCTCGTCGACCGGCCGCTCATCGGCTACATGCTCGACTGGCTGCGCTGCCACGGCGTCGACGAGGTGATCATGTCGCTCGGCTTTCTCGCCACGGGCGTGCGCAGCGTGCTCGGCGACGGCTCGGACTACGGCGTCGCGCTGCGCTTCGTGGAGGAACCCGAGCCGCGCGGCACGGCCGGAGCGCTGAAGTACGCCGAGGAGTTCCTCGACGAGCGCTTCCTCATGCTCAACGGCGACGTCCTGACCGATCTCGACCTCACGGCGCAGATCGCCCAGCACGAGGCCACCCACGCGACCGGGACGCTCGCGCTCGTCCCCGTCCCCGACCCGTCGAGCTACGGCCTCGTGCGTCTGCGCGACGACAAGGCCGTCGAGGAGTTCCTCGAAAAGCCGGATCCCGGCACGGTGCTCGACACGAACCTCATCTCCGCCGGGGCATACGTGCTCGAGCGCTCGGTGCTCGATCTCATCGAGTCCGATCGCAAGGTCTCGATCGAGCGCGAGGTCTGGCCGCGGCTCGTCGGCGATGGGCTCTTCGGGTTCGACGACCAGGCGGCCTACTGGCTGGACATCGGCACGCCGGAGCGCTACCTGCAGGCGACGTTCGACATCCTCGAGCGCAAGGTGCAGACGGGCCCCGACATGCTGGCGGCCGGCGATCTGCACGCCAGCTACCTCGACGTCGACGCGTCTGTCGTGTGCGACGGAAGGGTCATCCCGCCGGCCGTCGTCGGTTCGGGCACGCGGATCTCCGCGGGGGCGAACGTCGGCGGCCTCGCCGCGCTCGCCGCCGGCGTCGGCGTCGGCGTCGGCTCAATCGTCGAGCGCTGTGTCGTGCTCGACGGCGCTCAGATCGGCGCCCGGTGCGTCCTGCGCGACTGCATCGTCGGCCCCGGCGTTCACATCGGAGACCGCACGCAGGTGGTCGATGGTGCAATGCTCGGGGAGGGCGTCACCGTTGGCGCCGACAACGTCATTGCGCGCGGGGCGCGCATATTCCCTGGTGTGGAGGTTCCGGATGGCGGTATCGCGTTCTGAGACGTTGGTCCTCGATCCCGAGACGATCGCGGCGGTCGACACCGAGGATCTGCTTGCCGACGTGGTCGGGCTGCCCGAGCAGTTGCGCGACGCGCAGTGGAAGGTGGACTCGGCCAGGCTCGAGCCGTGGGACTCGCCCGGGGGGCTCATCGTCGCCGGCATGGGCGGGTCGGCGATCGGAGCGTCGCTGGCGCGCGCGATCCTCGGAGATCACGCCTCGCGCCCGATCCTCACCAGCCGCGCCTACGGCCTGCCGCCGTGGACGACGCCCGACACGACCGTCCTGTGCGCGTCGTACTCGGGCGACACGGAGGAGACGCTGGCCTGCTACGAGGCCGCCGGCGCGCTCGGCGCCCGGCGCGTCACCGTCACGAGTGGCGGCAGGCTCGCGAAGCTGGCGCGTGCCGACGGCGTACCGGTCATCCCCGTCGCGGGCGGCTTTCGGCCCCGCGCCGCGGTCGCGTACATGACGGTCGCCGCGCTCGAGGTCGCCTGGCTGTGCGGCGCCGGCCCGCGTGTCGGCGCGGAGATCGACGTCGCCGCCGACCACCTCGAGGAGCTCGCGATGCAGTGGGGCGCCGAAGGTCCCGACGACTCTGAGGCCAAGACTCTTGGGCGGGCGCTGCACGACAGCGTCCCGGTCATCGCCGGCTCCGCGCTGACCGCTCCGATCGCCTACCGCTGGAAGAGCCAGTTCAACGAGAACGCGAAGGTGCCCGCCTTCTCCCACGAGCTGCCCGAGCTCGACCACAACGAGATCGTCGGCTGGCAGAGCGCCGCCTCGCTCGGCCGCTTCGCGGCGATCTTCCTCGACGACAGCGACACGCACCCGCGCGTGCAGGCGCGCGTCGCGATGACGCGCGAGTTCATCGCCGACCAGGCGACCGGCACGTTCGTCGTCGAGTCGCGCGGCACGACCGCGGTGGAGCGCGTCTTCTCGCTCGTGCTGCTCGGCGACCTCGTCACGCTCTACGTCGCGGTGCTGCGCGGCGTGGACCCGACGCCCGTCCCGGCGATCGAGCAGCTGAAAAGGCGCCTGGCCGGCCTCGGCTGACGCTCGTTCGCGGGCTGCCGTCTTGGGTTCGTTTCCCCAGGGCAAGGAGCGCCCCGACCTGCGGCTGTGGTCAGCGTGCGGGCTTGGTACAGCGAGATTCCTCGCTCACCAGCGGCTGTTGCGGGCGACTTCGCAGGAAGATGTCGTCTTCGTGGAAATGAGATGCTGAGTTGTCATGGGCACAGGCGAGCACGCGTAGGACGCGCATTTGTGACCTCGCTATCGCTGTGTGCGCTGGTGGCGTGGGGCTCACAGCAACAGGCCTTCGGCGCCTCGCCGGAGAGGTCGGGTCTGCTGATCAACGCGCCTGCCCCGGTGAAGGCGTCATGTGTTCGTAGCTACAGCTCATCCAGGGCGCCGTACCTCAGTAAGCGCCGATTGCACGCGAAGGTGCTCGCGAGCTTCGCCGTGCTGCGGCGCCCGCAGGCGGGCCATGACCGGCTTCCCGCGTCGTCTCGGGACAGTCTTGAGGCTGATGGACTACGGACGGTCTTCGCGCGCTACATCCGGCGGATCGGGCGTATCGCCACGGGATCTTCGTACTTCGTCGTGCCCGCCACCATACGGACGCGTCTGGCTCGTGCCTGTATGAAGCGCCTGTCGGTAGGACAACGCGCTCATCAGAGGCGCCTTCAGCGCCGGCTGCAGCGCACGCTGTTTCTCTGGCTGGACAACTTCGATGAAGGCGGCGCTGACTACGGCATCGTGGCCGCCGACGCGATCGCGGGCAAGGCGTTTGCATCATCGGACGGTCCCTCGCCGCCGGGCGAATCAGATCCCTCGCAGGTTCCGGTGTCGGTCGCGGTGCTCGCGCCCGATGGTGCGGTCTCGCTCGAGGCTCGCTATCCCGCAGAGCCGGTGATCACAGCACCCATCGCGGGCAACTTCGCGACCTTCGTGCACACCATCCACATCAAGCCCGACGCCCGGGGATTCCCGAACTTCAACCCGGAAGTCGCGATCTTCAAGAAACTCGACGGCACAG
>JALZJA010000175.1 GCA_030860005.1 Actinomycetota bacterium | reverse complement strand
ACTCCGGCGCGCCCGCGGCCCGCGGCTACGCCCGCGCCGGCGGCCTGCCCCAGGACGACGGCCTGATCAAGAACCGCTACGTCGGGCGGACGTTCATCGAGCCCGGCCAGGAGCTGCGCAAGCACGGGCTGCGGATGAAGTTCAACCCGCTGCCGGAGATCGTCGGCGGCAAGTCGATCGTCGTCGTCGACGACTCGATCGTGCGCGGCAACACGACTCGCCAGATCGTGCAGATGCTGCGCGACGCAGGCGCACGGGAGGTGCACATGCGCATCTCGGCGCCACCGATCAAGCATCCGTGCCACTACGGCATCGACATGTCCACGCGCGAGGAGATGATCGCCCACGAGCGGACGGTCGACGAGGTCGCGCGCGAGCTGGGCTGCGACTCGCTCGCCTACCTCTCGCTCGACGGCGTGTACGAGGCGATCCGTGGCGACCGCGGGCGCCATTGCGACGCGTGCTTCAGCGGCCGCTACCCGCTCGAGGGCACGGACGAGGCAAACGGCAAGTACGCGCTCGAGCTCCCGCTCGTGGGGACGGCCGGCGTCGCTACTTGATCTGCGGCCCGTAGCCCCACTTCGGCATCGCGGACCTGCCGCCGTGCTTCATCGCCTTCTCCTGGTCGGAGTTCCTCAGGTCCGTCGGGTACGGCGGGCGCTTCCACGGATGCCAGCCGACCGTACCGTAATGCTCGCGCAGGTACGCCACGAGATCGCCGCGGTGCTCCGGACAGGCGTAGCGGGTGGGTCCGTACAGGCCGCGGCCGTGCCAGACGAGCCAATTCTCCGGCAACGCGTCGAGGAAGGCGCCCCACACGACCTCCTGGACCGACTTCTCCAGCGTGATCTGCGTCAGCGGATCGGGCTGGCGATCGCAGTACTGACAGCGGAAGATCAGCCGCACCGACACGTCGCTAGAAGCCGCTCCAGCGCTGGTTGCGCGTTGCCGTGTTCCACGCGTGGTCCGTATCGGCCGACGCCAGGCTCGACGGGTACGGCGGGCGCTTCCAGGGATGGAAGCCGATCGTGCCGTAGTGCTCGCGCAGGAAGGCGACGAGGTCGCCGCGGTGCTCTTTGCAGGCATATCGCGCGGGCCCGTAGAGGCCGCGCCCATGCCAGACGAGCCATTTGCCCGGCAGCGCGTCCTGGTAGGCGCCCCAGACGAACTGGCGCATCGCCGATTCCAGGCTCATCTGCGTCAGCGGGTCGGGGCAGTCGTCGCAGAACTGGCATCGGAAGATGAAGCGGATGGGCATCGGGCGTTTCCAGCGTACCCCAGCGGCCAAGCGGCCGGACGCGCCGCGGGCCGCGCTAAGGTCGGACGCCGCCATGGATCCCGCCGCCGCCCTGCGCGAGCACTTCGGCTTCGACGCGTTTCGCCCCGGCCAGGAACAGGCCGTGCGCGCCGCGATCGGCCCGCCGGCCAGCGACGTGCTCGTCGTCATGCCGACGGGCGCCGGCAAGTCGCTGTGCTACCAGCTGCCGGCGCTCATGCGCGACGACCTGACGCTCGTCGTCTCGCCGCTCGTCTCGCTCATGCAAGACCAGGTCGACGCGCTCGCTCAGGTCGCCCCCGGCCGTGTCGCGCTCGTCAACTCCCAGCGCGATGTGGACGTCAATCGCGCCGCGCTCGAGCGCGCGGCGGCCGGCGAGCTGCGCCTGCTGTACGTCGCGCCCGAGCGCTTCTCCTCGGCACCGTTCCTCGAGGCGATCCGCGCCGCCCGGGTCGGCCTGTTCGTCGTCGACGAGGCGCACTGCGTGTCGCAGTGGGGCCACGACTTCCGCCCGGATTACTTCCGCCTCGCCGACGCCGCGCGCTGGCTGGAGGCCGAGGCGATCATCGCCTCGACGGCGACCGCGACGCCGCAGGTCGCGCGCGACATCGAGGTGCGTCTCGGGCTGCGCGACCCGGTCCGCGTGGCGACCGGCTTCGACCGCCCGAACCTGTCATTCGCCGTGCTGGCGTGCGCGTCGACGCAGTCCAAGCACCGCCACATCGCGGCCGCGCTCGCCGAGCCCGGTGCGACGCCCGCGATCGTCTACGCGGGCACGCGCAAGGGCGCGGAGAAGCTCGCCGGAACGCTCTCGTCTTCGGTCGCGGGCGGCGTCGGCGTCTACCACGCCGGGCTCGCCCGCGAGCAGCGCGCCGGCGTCCAGCGGCGCTTCATGGACGGCGACCTCGACGTCGTCGTCGCGACGAACGCCTTCGGCATGGGGATCGACAAGGCCGACGTGCGGACCGTCTGTCACGAGAGCGTCCCGGGGTCGATCGAGGCCTACTACCAGGAGGCGGGCCGCGCCGGCCGCGACGGGCTGCCGGCCCGCGCGCTGCTGTTCGCCGAGAGCCGCGACAAGGGGCTGCACGTCTTCTTCATCCAGCGCGGCGAGCTGTCCGAGCAGGCGATCGCGACCGTCGCACACCGGCTGCAGGCGCGGGCGACCGACGGGCGCTACGACATCGGCGCCGACGAGCTCGCGGCGATCC
>JALZJA010000167.1 GCA_030860005.1 Actinomycetota bacterium | reverse complement strand
GCGGCGGCGACGTCGACGGCGCGATCGACGAGCTCGGCGCGCGCGGGAAGGTCGTCATCGACGCCGCCGGCCGCGTCGCCGACGCGCGCCTGCACGCGATCGAGGAGCGCCTCGCCCGGCACGTGCGCCGCCTGCTCGCGGACGCGCCGATGCTCGAGCTGAGCAGCGTCAAGCGGCCGGCATCCGGTCCGTTCGTGCCAAGCGACGACCAGTGGCGCGGGGTGACGCAGGTGCTCGAGCACCGCCTGTCGATCCTCACCGGCGGCCCGGGCACCGGCAAGAGCGCGACGATGCGCGCGCTCGTGGACCTGCTGAAGGCGCGCAAGCGCGCCGCGCGCCTGTGCGCACCGACCGGCAAGGCGGCGCGGCGCCTGAGCGAGCTGACGCGAGCCGAGGCGACGACGATCCACCGCCTGCTCGAGTGGGCGCCCGAGGAGGGCTTCACGCGCGGCGAGCACAACCCGATCCCCGGCTGCGACGTGCTGATCGTCGACGAGGCGTCGATGCTGTCGGTGCACCTCGCCGAGGCGCTCTTCACGGCGGTCGGAGCGCGCACGCACGTGCTGCTCGTCGGGGACGTCGATCAGCTCGCCCCGGTCGGCCCCGGCCGCGTGCTCGAGGACCTGCTCGACTCGGGCGCCGTCGCCTCGACGCGCTTGACGGAGGTCTTCCGCCAGGCGGCGCGCTCGATGATCGTGCGCGCCGCGCATGCGATCAACGCCGGCGAGCTGCCGCCCTCACAGGCGGGACGCGACGACGTGCGCGACTTCTTCTTCATCGCGCGCGACGGGCCGCCCGCGATCTTCGACGAGGTCTGCGAGCTGGCGGCCGTGCGGCTGGCCGCGCACTACGACCTCGACCCGGCGGCCGACGTGCAGGTGCTCGCGCCGATGCACAAGGGCCCGCTCGGGATCGACGCGCTCAACGCCGAGCTGCGGGCGCGGCTGAACCCCGATGGGGAGGCGATCTCAGGCACCCCGTTGCGCGTCGGCGACAAGGTCATGCAGACGCGCAACTCCTACGAGCACGATCTCTTCAACGGCGAGCGCGGGGTGCTCGTCCACCACGACCCCGAGCGTGACCACGTGATGTTCGCCGGCGACGACGGGCGCCGCCTGACGCTGCCCGTCGACGCACTCGACACGCTGCGCCTCGCCTACGCCGCGAGCGTGCACAAGGCGCAGGGCTCGCAGGCGCGCGCGATCGTCGTGCCGATCTTCCGCGGCCACCACATCATGCTCACGCGCAACCTCGTCTACACCGCCGTCACGCGAGCGCAGGACGTCTGCGTCGTCGTCGGCGAACGCGCGGCGCTGGCGATGGCGGTGCGGCGGGCCGACGCGAGACGGCGACATACGCGGTTGCGAGAGTTGGTCGCGTAGCCGCGTCCACCGTCGCCACGTCCACGGTCGTGTCGCCTATGCAGCGCCATGCGCAGCAACTTCGCCACGACCGTCCGGCGGCTCGTCCGTCACGCGACCGGCCGCCCACGCGCGCGTCACACGCCGGCGATCTCCGGCCGCGGGTCCAGCGCGCCCGAGCGCCCGCCGACCCGCTGGCGGAAGCGCTCGACCGCATGGTCGGTCACGGCCACGGTCACGCCCTCGGGATCGCTCACCACAGCTCCCGCCGGTAGCGCGCCTCGGGGAGGCCCCAGCGCATCGGTCGCGAGGCGACGCGGGCGTCTGGCGACCAGCCGGCGGCCCCGTAGAAGCGGCGGGCCGGGCCGTTGGCCTCCAGCGTCCACAGGATCGCCTCGTTCGCGCCGCCCTCCAGGAGCGAGCCGAGCGCGCGATCGTGCAGCTTGCGACCGAGCCCTACCCCGTGGCGCGCCGCGCGCAGGTACAGCGCATACAGCTCCCCCGTCTGCGCTGCGACGTCGCCGTCGCGCACCGGACCGAAGCACGCGAAGCCGTCGAGCTCGCCGTCGAGCTCGAGCACGAGGATGTCTATCGCGCGCTCCAGCAGCCCGCTCCACACCCGCACGCGCCGATCGAGCGTCTCCGCGTCGAGCGTCCCGGGCGGCGCGATCTCGCCGTAGGCCTCGTGCCAGCAGCTGCGCTGCAACGCGCCGAGCGCCTCGGCGTCGGACGGGACGGCAGGACGGATCACGCCTCAGAACAGCAGGTGTTCGAGTCCGATCACCGGCGACTCGGTCAGCTGCGGCACGCGCCGGACGGCGAGCAG
>JALZJA010000158.1 GCA_030860005.1 Actinomycetota bacterium | reverse complement strand
GCGCCGTCCGAACGCGCGTCCGCGACGATCGCCCCACAGCCGGCGAGAACGAGGAAGAAGGTGCCGAGCCCCTCGGCGAGGGATCGGCGCCAGAGGGCGAGCGAGGTATCCAAGCCTCAGGCGATTGCGGGCTGGACGCCGGAGCGCAGGACCTCGCGCGCCTTGCGGTTCGCGATCGTCATCACGTAGGAGCGCACCGGGGCGTCCTGGAACTCCGCGAGGGCGGCGTCGGCGGCCATGCGGATCTCCTCCTCGGTCCGTCGATCGCCGAACTCCTTGACCAGATCGGGCAGCAGCCGCGCGGTCCGCAACTGATGCGCCGTGCGGTCGGAGCGGATCAGGTCGAGCTTCTCCTCGATGAGCTCGCGGACGCGCGCCTCGACGCCATCGCGGATCGCGCGCACCTCCTCGAGCGTGCGACCGGCGGGATCGGGAATGTCCCAATCCTCGACGGTCGTCGGCACGTATGGGCACTGGGCGCCGCAGGCCAGAGTGACCGCCCAGTCGGCGTGGAGCTGCATCTCGACCGTGAGCTTCGTCGGCCGGCGATCCGCCAGGTCGATGCCGACCTCGGCCATCGCCTCGACGACCTCGGGCCAGACCTGGGCCGCGGGCTCTTGACCCGCCGACTCGGCGCGGACGTCGGACGGGCCGTGGCGCTCGAAGAAGGCCTGGGCCATCTGTGAGCGGCCGGCGTTGTGGGTGCAGACGAACAGGACGTAGCGCACTCTTGTCTCCTCTCTAGGACGGTGCCGAGCCTCTGGGGCCGCTGGCGCGAGTGTGCACATGGAGCACCTCCGACTCGAAGCGGTAGCCCGCGCTCATGGCCCTTGACCCTATCGATTGACAACCGTCGCTTCAATCGATATAAGTAGATCGATGGCGGTCGATCTCGAACTCACGCCCAAGCAGAAGCGCGCGGCGGGGGAGCCCTGTTGCGAGCCGGTCGCCTACCCGACGTCGAGCGCCAGGAGGCAGAGCGCATGGCCGCGGTCGCGAAGGCGCTCGCCGACCCGATCCGCCTCCAGCTCGTCGACGTCCTGCGCCAGCACGCCGGCGAGGTCTGCGTGTGCGAGCTGACCCCGCTCTTCGACGTCGGCCAGCCGACGGTCTCCCACCACCTCAAGGTCTTGCGCGAGGCGGGCGTCGTCGAAGCGCTCGAGGACCTCTCGCGGTGGCTGGGCCGCTGACCGTCGCAGAGCGCCGCCGGCGGATGGCCGAGCGCGCCGGCGCGGCGGCGATCCTCCTCGCCGGCCCGCTCCTCGGGCTCCTCCTCTTCGCGCTCACCGGTGCGTGGCCGTGGCTCGTAGTCGGGGTGGCCCTAGTGCCGCTCGCCCGGCTTGGCGCGCGCCGCATCGCGTCAGAGCGCCCCTCCGCGCAGCTTCGCCGAGGCGTGCTGTCACCGCGCCGGCGGCGCGCTGCGGGCCGGACCGCCGAGACGACCCTCTCCATGAACGAGCAGACCAACGACCGGCCCTCCGGGGCGAAGGGAGCAACGCGATGGCCGAGCAGCTGACCTCACCAGAGGAGATCAAGGAGGCCGTGCGCGAGCGCTACGCCGCGGCCGCCGACCAGGCGGCCGGCGACCGCGCGAGCTGCTGCGCCCCGGCCGAGGGCTCGTGCTGCGGTACGAGTGCCCTGGCCGAGCAGGAGCGTGAGGTCTTCGGCGCCAGCCAGTACGGCGAGGGCGAGCGGGGCGAGGTGCCGGAGGCTGCCCGGCTCGCCTCGCTCGGCTGCGGCAACCCCACGGCGGTGGCCGAGCTCCGAGAGGACGAGACGGTCCTCGACCTCGGCTCGGGCGGAGGCATCGACGTCCTGCTCTCGGCCCGCCGCGTCGGCCCCTCGGGCTTCGCCTACGGCCTCGACATGACCGACGAGATGCTCGCCCTCGCCCGGCGGAACGCCGAGGAGGCCGGCACCGAGAACGTCGAGTTCCTGCGAGGGGAGATCGAGGCGATACCACTCCCCGCGGCGTCGGTCGACGTCGTGATCTCGAACTGCGTCGTCAACCTGTCCGCCGACAAGGGCCAGGTTCTCGGCGAGGTCGCTCGGGTCCTGCGGCCCGGCGGAAGGCTCGGGATCACCGACGTCGTGGCCGACCCCGACATGGACGAGGCGACCCGCCGGGACATGGAGGCCTTCACCGGGTGCATCGCCGGCGCGCTGACCCGGGAGGAGTACGAAACGGGGCTCCGGGCGGCTGGGCTCGTCGACATCGAGGTCCGCGAGACCCACCGAGTCCATCCGAAGGCGGGCTCTTCGATCGTGCGCGCCCGCAAGCCGAGCGCATGCTGCGCTCCCGTCGAGCATGAGACCTGCTGCGAGCCCGCAGCGAAGACAGCCTGCTGTGACGCTGCGGTGCGCGGCTCGAGCTGCGGCTGCCGTTAGCCCGCGGCCCGACACGAAGCGAGCCACCGTTCATCGGGCGACATCTCCTCGCTGTGGCGGAGCTGATCGGGCTGGCGGCGCGCCCCGCTAGCCGATCCTTCACGGGACGCGCGCCGGGCAGCGGGTGGTGGCATCCCGTAGACCGCGACGACGGCAGGGCATGGCTAGGGCTGACCGGGGGTGTCAGGCATGATCGCCTCCCGGGCTTGCCCGCTAGCGAGACGCCGTCGACCCCATCTCCATCGCACCGCCTTCACGCGACCCGGTGTCGCTTGGTGTTCTCGTCGGCGAGTCGCCATTCCGGTCAGCCGTCGTCCAGGCGCCGCGTCGGACGCCTGGCCGCCGGAGGTGACGGACGGCATCGGGGGCGTAGGAGCAGAACGGGCCGTGGCAACAGCCTCACGGCGCCCAGGAGCTGAGCGCCAGCCACGATCTGGTCACGGGCGGCCGGTCTCTCTCGGCCGGAGGACTGGCTTGACGTCCAGGATGGGCGTTCCGTCCACGGCCTCGAGGTCGCGCACGCGGACCCTCGTTGGTCCGTCGATGAACACGATGCGGACCGGGTGCAGCCCGATGGGGTTCGGCCGGTCCTGGGAGCGCGTGCTGAACACCCCGCGCTCGGCTTGCGCCCGGTCGTCGCGGGGATGCAGCCTGAGGACGTCGCGGCGCGCCCGATGCAGCCACGTGAGGACGAGGATGTCGGCGCCGGGCTCGAGGTCGCGGACGCCCTCGCCCACGGCCTGATCGAAGATCAGCCACGCGTCGGGCGAGCCCTCGTCGCCCTGGAGCGGGGCCAGGTCAGGGTCCCGCAGCGAGGACTCGACCCGACCGACCGGACGCAGCTCGAACGGCCCGTCGCTTGAAGCGCCGATCCGAGTCATATGACTGAGCACCTCTTCATATATGAGTAGGATGTCACAGCGATGCCTCATCTCGCCGAACACGAGTCCGCACGCCGCCCGCTCGATGGTCCGGAGGCCGAGGAGCTCGCCGAGTCGGTACGCGCGTTCGGCTCCCCGTCGCGTCTGCGTCTGCTCAGTGCCCTGCTGGACGGTGAGCGCACGGTCGACGAGCTGGCCGAGGCGACGGCCATGTCGCCCAGCGCCACGTCGCACCAGCTGCGGATCCTGCGCCTCGCGCGGCTGGTGCACGTGCGTCGGACAGGCCGCCACGCCTTCTACGCTCTGTACGACCACCACGTCGCCGAGTTGCTGGCCGCGCTGCGCCACCACCACGAGCACGTGCATCCGCCGGCCGCCTCCGACGCCGACGCGATCGACATGCAGACCGTCGCGCGATGAGCGCCGGCCATTCCCATCCGGCGCACGGCCACAGCCATGGCCTGGTCCACGGATCCATCCGGCGCTCCCGCGCAGGGCTGCGGGCGGTAGGGCTGGCGCTGGTCGTGCTGGGCTTCACGGCGCTGGCCCAGGTCGGCGTCTTTGCCGCGTCGGGCAGCGTCTCGCTGCTCGCCGACCTCGTGCACAACGCCGGTGACGCCGCGACCGCGATCCCGCTGGGCATCGCGTTCGCGATGCGTGGCCCGCGGGCGGAACGGTGGGCCGGCCTCGCGGTCGTGCTGGCGATCCTCGTCAGCGCGTGCGTCGCCGGATACGTCGCGATCGATCGCCTCGTCGACCCTGAGGACGTGGAGGCGCCCGGCGCGGTCGTCCTCGCCGGCCTGCTGGGCTTCGCCGGCAACTGGGTGGCCGCAGGCATCAGAGACCGGGCGGGACGCCGCCTCGACAGCCCCGCGCTGGTCGCCGACGCCGCCCACGCCCGGGCCGACGCCTACGTCAGCCTCGCCGTCGTGGCGAGCGCGATCGCGGTCGTGATCGGGCTGCAGATCGCCGACCCGATCATCGGCCTGTTCATCACGCTCGTCATCCTGCGGATCACCGGCCAGTCCTGGACAACGGTCCGCGCAGACTCGCACGAGCACTGTTAGGGGCGCCTTGACATGTCGCCCCCCTTTTCCAGAGCAGCACGCGTCGGGGTAGACGAGCCGAATCACCGGGCCTTGGTGGTGGCGTGGGGTGGCTCTAAAGCTCGATGCCGAAGCCGTGCGCCAGGCTGTATCGCTGATCGACCTCGACCGTCTTGGAGCCGGCCCATCATGGACAATCGTCGGCTGACGCCGCCGCTGAGAAGCCGCCCGCGGGCTTCCCGCGCATCGTTGCGCACCTCATCTACGATGATGTCGACGCGGCCATCGACTGGCTGACCGAGGTCTTCGGATTCCGAGAGCGAATCGCTGCGCGCCACACCGAAGCGGACGGCAGGACCGGCCGCGCGCAGATCGAGGTTGCCGACAGCGTCATACGATCGGGCGCCCCTCTGTTCATGGCGACAGCCCGTCTCGCGGGGTCAGCAGCATGCTCTACGTGTACATCGACGATGTGAAACGTCACTGGCAACACGCCGCGGGTTCCGGCGCGACCATCATCGTCGAGCCGCACACGCATGCTGGCGATCGCCGCTACCAAGTCGCCGATCCCGAGGGGCATCAGTGGACCTTCGCGCAACACCAGCGTGATGCGGGGTCCTCAGACGAAGCAGCCTCCCGGTAGTCGATGGGCTTGCGGGAGCGGTTAGCCGGAGCTGCGGCGTCCCGAGGAGTAGCCTTCGTGGCGTGTCGCTTGCTCCGCGCACCTGGTGGCGGTCCTCTGCACGGCGGCCCGTGACCTGATCCCTTGTCTCGAGCCGCCTTCGGGGCGGTTCGGCGCGAAGTTCACGCTCACGCAGCTGGCAAGCAGCGAAGGCGGCTCTCTTCACGAAGGAGAGCCATGAGCATCATCGAAGGCCCCTCTGACTTCGCTGTTTCGCGTCCATCGGTTCTGGAGGAGGAGATCCGCCGGCACCCGGAGCGCTTCCGGGTCTTAACCGGCGACCGTCCTACCGGCTCGCTGCACCTGGGCCACTATCTCGGCACGCTCGTCAACCGCGTGCGCCTACAACGAGCAGGCGTCGAGGTCTTCCTTGTCATCGCCGACTACCAGGTCATCACGGACCGCGACGGCGTTGGGGAGCTTCACCAAACGGTTCTTGGGCTGGTGCTGGACTACCTCGCCGCTGGGGTTGACCCAGCCTCGGCGACGATCTTCACGCACAGCTCGGTGCCGGCGCTCAACCAGCTCCTGCTTCCGTTCCTCAGCCTGGTCAGCGTCGCCGAGCTCCAGCGCAACCCCACCGTCAAGGCCGAGGCGGCCGCCAACCGCGGCCGCGGCCTGAGCGCCCTGCTGCTCACGTACCCGGTCCATCAGGCCGCCGACATTCTGTTCTGCCACGGGAACGTGGTGCCGGTCGGCAAAGACCAGCTGCCGCACGTCGAAATCACGCGGCTGATCGCTCGGCGCTTCAACGAGCGCTACGCCTCCGGCGCACCCATCTTCCGTCAGCCCCACGCGCTGCTCACCGCGGCGCCGGTCCTGCTCGGCACGGACGGGACCAAGATGAGCAAGAGCCGCAGCAACACGATCACACTTGGCGACGACGAGGATCGCACCGCCGCGCTCTTGCGCGTAGCCAAGACCGACAGCGAGCGCACGATCACCTACGACCCCGACCGGCGTCCCGAGGTCGCGAACCTCCTGCTCATAGCCGCGCTATGCACGGGCCGCGACCCCGCCGACATCGCTGACGAGCTCGGCGACCGCGGCGCCGCCGCGCTCAAGGCGCTCGTCACCGAGGCCGTCAACGAGGAGCTGCGCCCCCTGCGCCAACGCCGCCGCGAGCTCGCCGCCGACCCCGGCTACCTCCAGCAGGTCCTCGCTGAAGGGAACGCGCGCGCCAATGACATCGCCGACGAGACCTTGCAACGCGTCCGCGAGGTCATGGACATGGACTACTGAAGGGCCCGCTTCCGTCCCCGCTGGCCGATCGCTCATCGAGAGCTAATGAGGACGTGCTGCGGCGTGCGGAGCGCAGCAGCCCGACGTGTTTCTTGGGCAGAGGGTTCGTAGGGCGGTACGCGCGATGCATACTTCCCATTGAATGGTGATCCACGCCGACGACGTGCCGTGGGAGGCGCGAGAGCGAGGCGCGCTGGCCCACGAGCGCGCCCGCCTCGCCGTCGCCGCGGGCGCGGTGGGCATCGGACTGAGCCGCTACCGCGTGCCCGCCGGCGCGCAGATGATGCCCGCCCACACCCACGCCGACGAGGAGGAGATCGCCCACGTGACGGCCGGGCGCGGGCTGCTGTGGGAGGACGGCGCAACCGCGGCGGTCGACACCGGGGACACGATCGTCCACCGCCGCGGCGCGGGTCCGCACACGCTCGTGGCAGGAGAGGGCGGGCTCGACGTGTTGATCTTCGCCGAAGGATCGCCGACCAAGCTCACGTGGCTGCCGCGCGCCGGCGTCATGCTCAACCGCCTGCAGTCGATGCCGCTCGACGCCGGCGACCCGTGGGAGCGCGAGGCGGCCGCGGGCCAGCTCGAGCTCGCCGAGCCGAGCGCGCGGCCAGCGCACGTGGTGGTGCTGGACGCGGTCGAGTCGATGACAGGGGGCAGAGGGCGGGTGAGAGCGACCCGGCGCGACCTAGGCCGGGCGGCCGGTTCGGTGCACAGTGGGTTGCGGTGGCTCGCGGTCGCGCCCGGCGCCCGCTCGGCCCCTCGCCACTGCCACAGCGCCGAGGAGGAGCTCTTCATGGTGCTTGCCGGCGAGGGCGAGGTGCTCCTGGGCGACGAGCGCTCGGCGGTGCGTCCGGGCAGCGTCGTCGTTCGCCCGCCGGGCACCGGAGTGGCGCACACCTTCGAGGCCGGCGAGGCCGAGCTCGTGCTGCTGGCCTACGGCACCAGACGTCCCGAGGACCTCACGTGGTACCCGGACTCGGGCAAGGTTGCGCTGCGCGGGCTGGGCGTGCGCATGCGCGTCGAGCCCGTCGGCTACTGGGACGGCGAGGCCGGGTAAGGCCTCGCGACCGGCGCGTGTCCGTCGTCACCGGGAAGGGCGCAGGGGCAGGCGTAACGTCGCCGCCGCGCTCGGCCTGCTCTTGGGGCGCGCGGCAGGCGAACGATCGTGGACGAGGTCGCGCGGCCCACCAAGGTGGCTGGGGTCCTTTGGCGTGGCGGCCGCCGCGCCAGTCGCCGAGCTGCGATATCAGCCGACCGTCCCAATGGGGATCGG
>JALZJA010000095.1 GCA_030860005.1 Actinomycetota bacterium | reverse complement strand
ATCCGGTCCGGGTCGCTTGGGTCCGTCGATACGAGCTCGTCGCCGTCGCGGCGGCGCTTGCCGATCCACACCGGGACGCGCACCGGCAGCTCCAGTTCGGCGAGCGCGCTGGTCAGCCGCTTGCGCGTCGCCGCGCGGCGCAGCTCGAGCACGGGCTCGTTCCTGAAGGGTGCGAGCTTCACGGGGATCCAGCGTAGATGGCTGCCGCGGTGTCCATCCCGCCGCCGCGGCGGCGCAGCTCGCTCGGACGTCCGTCTCGATCCGCTGAGCGGTTCGAGCTACCGCGGAGGCTCGAGCAGCTGCTCGAGCGAGGCGCCAGCCGCCTGGTCGTGCAGGAAGCTCTCGTTGGCCGTGTTCTCGAGAAGTCGGCGCACGAGGTAGGCCATGCCCGCGACAAGATCGCCGACGGGGCAGTACGCCCGTACGCGCAGCCCGCTGGAGGCGAGCGCGTGGCCGAGGTCGTCGCCGAGGCCGCGCAGGACCTGAAGCTCGACGTCGCGGTCGGCGCCGCCGAGACGGTGGTTCAGCGCGATCGCGTGCGCGACCGAGCGCAGGTTGTGCGAGGCGATCGCGACCCGAACGGCCGGCCGTGCCTCGAGCAGCCGCGCGGTCAGCTCCTCGAAGTTGCGGTCGCTGTCGATCTTGCGCTCGAAGACGGGCACGTTCCAGCCGTGCTGGCGCGCCTCGACGACCTCGTGGTCCCAGTAGGCGCCCTTGACGAGGCGCACGACGAGCGGATGCTCGCGCGGCGTCCGTCGCGCCCACGCGAGCACCGTGTCGAGCGTCCCGGGCGAGTCGCGCAGGTAGGCCTGGAGCACGATCCCGGCGCTCGGCCCGTCGGCGAGCTCGGGCTCGGCGAGCAGGTCGAGCACGAGCTCGAGCACGGCCTCGCGCGAGTCCAGCGACTCCATGTCGATGTGCAGGTGAGCGTCGTGGCGCTTTGCGTTGCGCAGCAGCTCGCGCAGCCGCGGAGCCGCGTCGCGCTGACCGCGCTGCGGCGCGTCGGCGCGCAGCAACGGCGTGAGCGCGGAGACCTTGACCGACAGGTTCGCGCGCGCGATCGGGCCGAGCGAGTCGCGCTCCAGCGCCGGTTGTTCGTCGAGGCGCTCGTAGGCGGCTGCGAGCGTGTCGAGCGCCTCGGCGCAGCGGGCGGCGTAGCGGTCTGCCTCGGTTGCGGTGACGGTCGCCTCGCCGAGCAGGTCGACGGACGCCGCGATCCCGTCGCGCCAGAGCTTGCGCAGGGTCGGCAGCGCAGCCGCCGGATCTGCGCCGACGATGAAGCGGTGCGCCATGTGCCGCACGCCGGCGGCGCTTGCGGTCCCGAGCGCGGCGCGGCCGGCCTTCGTGTGGGCCAGCTTCATCGCCGCGCGGACCGTCGAGGGCTGCTCGGGGACCTCCTCGAGGAAGGCCGTGAGATGCGATGCCAGGTCGTCGACCGAGCGGCACGCGGGCACGACGTCGACGAACCGAAACAGCGCGGCGCGCAGTTTCGCGTCCTGTGCCGCGACGTCCATCGCGCGTTCGTCGAGCGCCTTGAGCGGATGCCGGTGCGCCGATGGGAATGCCCCGGCGAGCGCGTGGCCGATGCGCTGGATCTCGTGCTCGAGCGCCTCGCCGGGCACGACGCTGGTCTCGCTAGGGAGACGGCGGCGCCGGTGCGAGGTCCGGCACGTCGTCCCGCGATGGGGTCTGGCCTGACCCGGCCGCACCGCCGGCGGAGTCCTGGCCGCCTGCGGAACCATCCGACCCCTGCCTCTGTTGCCGGGCGGCACGCCGCGCCTTCGCGCGCGCTCGAGCCTTCGCAGCCTCGACATCGGCTGCGCTCGCGTCGCCGCCGGGCACGACGATGACATCCGCCGGCTCGCTCGCGCCCGCGGGCGCGGCAGTGGGCGCCTTCGTCGAGGGCGTGTCCGCCGGGCTGCCGCTCCCGAAGACGCCCGCGACCGCGAGCGCGACGAGGATGGCGCACAGAACGAAGACGATGGGCACGACCACGGCGAGGTTGAAGGCCGGCAGCGCCTTCGATGCCGTGGCGGCAGCGATGGGTGCGGGGCGCCGGGTC
>JALZJA010000031.1 GCA_030860005.1 Actinomycetota bacterium | reverse complement strand
GCCCGAGCTCGGCCAGTCCAGCGAGGCGCTCCAGGGCGTATCGCTGCTCGCGCAGACGCTGCGCCACGAGGGCGTGCCGTCGCCGACGCTCGACCGGCTCGCCGCGCTCGTCGAAGGACGCATCGAGCCCGAATCGTTCACGGCCGGGCTGACTGCGCCGGACGGTTTGGGGGGCCCCGCGCAGGCCACCGAGCGGATCGCCGCAGCGCTCGCGCGGCGGCGCCCGGGCGGCATCTCGGCCACGCTCGACGACCCCGATGATGCGCAGCTCGCAGGAGTTTGCGGAGAGTCCGGAGCGAGGCGAAGGCCCGAGTAGGCTGGCGTGCGTGGACCCGCATCACAAGGCGCGCCTGGATCGCGACTTCTCAGAGCTCTACCGCGCTCACCTGCGCGACGTCTATTCCTACTCGTACTACCGGATCGGCAACCACCACGACGCCGAGGACCTGACCGAGCAGACCTTCCTGCAGGCCTATCGACACTTCGAGCGCGCGCAGGCCGAGTCCGACGGGCGCCCGTTGCGGCCGTGGCTCATCCGCATCGCGCACAACCTCGCGGCGAACCTCTACCGCGACCGCTCGCGCCGACCGCAGACGCCGATCGACGACACGACCGTGCTGCGGACGACGCACACGACGGAGGACCTCGTCGAAGGGCGCGACGAGCTCGCGCGCATCCTGGAGGGCATCACGGAGCTGCCCGACGAGCGCCGGGAGGCGCTGATCATGCGCTTTGCCCTGGGAATGGACAATCGTGAGATCGCGCGCACGCTGGGCAAGTCCGACGGCGCTACGAAGGTGCTCCTGCACCGTGCCATCAAGCAGCTCGAGGGGATCGTGACATCGCGATGACGTCGAGTCGCTGCTCGATCAACGCCGGTGCGAGCTCGCAAGGGAGCTGCTCGCGATGAGCGATGCCGCCCGCATGGACATCGAGAACAAGCTGCGCCTCGCGCTGCACCCCGTCGAGCCGCCCGAAAACCTCGAGGCACGGCTGGAGGCGACGCTGCAGGAGCTCACCGACCTCGCCGTCAATGAGCTCGATGCCTGGGAGGTCAATGCGATGCGCGACCCGCGCAACTGGGTGCGGCCGGTCGTGGCGACGACCGTCGGCGTGACCGCGGGCACCGCCCTCGTCGTGCTGCGCGTGCGCACGCAGCATCGCAAGCGCAAGGCGGCGTCGCGCAATCCGCTCGAGCTCGCGCAGCGCACGCTGAAGGCCGCGGCCGGCGAAGCGAAGAAGCTCGTCGAGCGCGCCTGACGTGTCACCGATGACGCGGCAGGGCTCACGGCGTGACCCGCCGGATCGTCTGATCTGATCTGGACCCGACGGCGTACGTCTCCGTACATGGCACGCATGCGCAAAGGGATGATCCCGGCCCCCGCCGAGCTTCGCGACCTCGCCGACGAGGATCTCATGCCGCTCGTCCGCCGCGGCGAGGCCGACGCCTTCGAGGTCATCTTCGAACGCCACTGCGGTGCGGCGTTCTCGCTCGCCTACCGCATGTGCGGCACGCGCGCCCAGGCCGAGGACGTCGTCCAGGAGGCATTCCTCTCGATGTGGCGCAGCGGCGCCCGGTACGACCGCGCGCGCGGCTCCGTCCGGACGTGGATGCTGGGCATCGTGCACAACCGCGCGATCGACTCGCTGCGACGCTCGGTCGCGCACGACCGCCGCCGCGCGAGCGACGAGGGAATCGAGGAGCGCTTTGAGGCCCGCGAGCGCACGGACGTCGAGGTCGCGCGGCTCGCGGAGGCGCAGGAGATCCGCGGCGCGCTGCAGACGCTGCCGCCCGAGCAATGCCGCGTGATCGAGCTTGCCTACTTCGGCGGATTCACACAGACTGAGATTGCCACGATGCTCGAGACCCCGATCGGGACGGTGAAGGGCCGGATGCGTCTGGGCCTGGAGAAGATGCGGGCCCAGCTTGGCGGCCTGCGCGAGGTGATGCCATGAACATCTCCGACTGCCCGCGCATCGACGATGCCGGCGCCTACGTCCTGCGTGCCATGGAGGAGAGCGAGTGGCAGGCGCACCGCTACCACATCGCAGAATGCGAGTTCTGCGCCGCGAAGGTCGCCGAGCTCGAGTTCGTCGCGCGGGCGCTGCTGAGCGGCGTGCCGCAGCTGGCGGCGCCGCCGCACATGCGCGACCGCGTCATGAGCGTCGTGCGCTCAGAGGCCGAGCTGCTGACCGCTGCCGGTGCCGGCGCCGACCGTCCCAAGGCGCCGCGTTTCGCGCGCCGCTTGCACTGGCCGTCGCTGCGTGCGCTGCCCGCGGCCGCGCTGGCCAGCGTGGCGCTGGCGCTTGGGTTGGGGGCGGGCACCCTGCTCAGCGGGAGCGATGAGGGCGCCTCGACTCGCACGGTGTCGGCGCAGGTGGACGAGACGACGGCGCCGGGCGCGAAGGCCGAGATGCGGATGACCTCCGGCGATGCGCGGCTCCTCGTCGACGGGATGCCGGCTCCGGCGGACGGGCGCATCTACCAGGTGTGGCTGGACCACGGAGGCGACCAGCGCCCGCCGCTGCCGACAGACGCGCTCTTCTCGACGAACCGGGACGGCAAGGCGACGGTCCAGGTGCCGGGCGACCTGAAGGACGTCACGGCAGTTCTCGTGACGTCCGAGCCGCGGGGCGGAAGCGAGATCCCAACGCGCCAGCCGGTGATCACGGCGCGGGTGTAGGTGGTGTCTGCCGATAGTTAGGCTGCGGTGATGGCCACCACCCCCGAGACGGCCACCACCTGCTACCGCCACAAGGACCGCGAGACGGGCGTCTCGTGCTCCTCGTGCGGGCGGCCGATCTGCCCGGACTGCATGACGCCGACGCCGGTGGGCATGCGCTGCCCGGAGTGCTCGCGCCAGAAGACCAAGGTCCGCACCGCGGCGACGCTGACCGGCGATCCGCAGCTCGCGTACGCGCTGATCGCGATCAGCGTCGTGGCGTTCGTCGCGCAGGTCATGAGCGGCGGCGGCATCGATGGTCGCGATGGCACGGTCTACAACGAGGGCGCGCTGTTCGGCCCGTACGTCGCCGGCGGCGACTGGTGGCGCATCGTCACAGCCGGCTTCCTGCACGCCGGGCCGCTGCACCTTCTCCTCAACATGTACTTCCTGTACTTCCTGGGGACGCTGCTCGAGCCGACCATCGGCAAATGGCGCTTCGGGGTCATCTACTTCGTCTCGCTCGTCGGCGGCTCCCTGGGCGCGCTGTTCATGGACCCCAACGCAGCCACCGTCGGCGCCTCGGGCGCGGTCTTCGGTCTCATGGGCGCGGGAATCCTCGCGATGCGAGCGCGCGGCATCGACCCGATGCAATCCGGCCTCGGCGTGACGCTCGCGCTCAACCTCGCTATCCCGTTCCTCATCCCGAATAACATCTCGATCGGCGGCCATATCGGGGGCCTCCTCGCGGGTGGCCTCGTCGGCTACCTCACGTTCGAGCTCGCCGAGCGGCGGCGCTTGGCGCTGCGCCCGGTGCTCGCCGCGTGCACGGTGATCGGGGTCGCCATCGCGGTCGCCTGCGTGCTCGTGGCAAAGGCGAACGTCTAGCCGACGCGCGGTTCACGGACTGCACTGCGCTCCTCGCGAAACAGGCGCAAGGCAAACCGTCCCGCGGGGTGCTCGCGCCAGCCGCGCACGGCCGCGGCCATCTCGTCGGGTAGATCCTCGGGCTGCGGGAGCGGCGTGCCGTACTCGGGCGGCGTGACCGCGGGCGCCGCCAGCGCCGCGAATGCGAGGTCGGCGGCGCTGAAGCGGTCGCCGACGAGGTGGCGCCGCCCGTCGGACAGCAGCTCGGCGACCGCGGCGAACTCCTCGTCGACGCGGCGGCGGGCCTCGCGAGCCGTGGCGTCCGTGATGTCGAGGGAACGGTTGATGATGAGCTTGGCCGGCGCGAGCACGAAGGGAAAGATCCGGCGCTCCCAGCCGGGCACGCCCGTGAGGTTCCACCGCGCGAAGTACCGCGCGTCCTTGAAGACCTCGTGGTAGAGCCAGCGGCGGCCTTCGGGACCGAGGATCGTGTCGAAGCGATCCTCGAGCGCGACGACCTGCGCCCGCTCGTCGGCGTCGGCGGGATAGAGCCGCTGTGTCTCGGGGAGAGGGTGGTCGGCGTAGCGCAGGATGTCGCTCGAGTCCGCGAACGTGCCCTCGCCGGTGAGCAGCACCGGCGCCGTCGTCCCGCCGCCGGCGCGCTTGACGGCGACGCGGTGCACGAGCTGGATGTGGCGTTGCTCGTCGTACTGCAGGCCGGCGCGGTCCAGCGCCCAGCGGGCCTTTTCGCAGAAGTGGCTGATCGGGATCGTGACGAGGATGCGTTGCTGCGGGTCGTTCACACGCATATCAGCCGCCGCCCTTACTGGCGATGAGGGCGTCGTACAGCGCCTGGGTGCGCTCCAGCAGGTGCTCCGGCGCAAAGCGAGCGCGGACGTCGGACGCGGCCGCGGCGCCGAGGCGCTCGCGCAGGCCGGGATCCGAGCGCAGCTCGGAGATCGCGGCGGCCAGAGCGGAGGGATCGCCGGGCCGTACGAGCCGGCCGGTGCGGCCGTCGGCGAGGATCTCCGGCAGCCCGCCGTGGTCGGCGGCGACGACGCAGCAGCCGGCGGCCGCAGCCTCGAGCGCGGCGTTTGGCAGCGGGTCTGGCTGCGTGGACGGGACGGCGATCACGTCCGCTGCACCGTAGACGTTCGCGACATCCGGCCGGAAGCCGGCGAAGCGCACCCGCTCGGCGACGCCCAGCCCCGCGGCCAGGGTCCGCAACGCGTCGAGGCGGCGCTCCTCGCCCCGCCACGGATCGCCGGCGACCAGCGCGATCGTGTCGTCTGCGGCGAGCGCCCGGTCGGCCAGCGCGCGGACCAGGATGTCCTGGCCCTTCCACGCCGAGATCCGCCCGAGGATCGCGCAGACGAAGGCGTCGGCGGGCAGCTCGAGCGCGGCGCGCGC
>JALZJA010000022.1 GCA_030860005.1 Actinomycetota bacterium | reverse complement strand
GTCCGTGAACTCCATCCGCGCGCGCGACGTGTTGATGTGCAGGTCGCGGTACGCGGCCGACATCCCGTTCTTGTTGGCGAAGACCCAGTTGCCGCCGACGCAGTCCGACGTCTCGAAGCAGTCGAACCTCAGACCCCGCTCGTGCAGCGCCTTCGCCGCCGCGATGCCGGACGAGCCGGCGCCGATGATCGCGGTGGTCGGGAGCTGAGGCATGACGGCGCGTCGAAAGGTGACGCTGGCGTCACCATACCGCGCGACACCTCCGTAGCGTCGCTACTGGATGCCGTGTGGCATCCATGCGCGCTAACTGCTGAGCGGCTCGTTCTGCGGACGACTTCGGCCCGCCGGCGGGCGACGTCGCAGTTCGCGTTCAGCGGCCACGAGCACGCGCGCGAGCTCTTGCGCATAGAAGCCGTCGCGAGCCTCCGCGAGCCGATCGCGGGCCTGCGCCGCACCGAACCAGGTCGGCTCACGCCCGCGCTCGTCGGGCTCACCCGCACTCGACACCTCCAGCAGGAACGCCGCCACCGCATCGTCGGCCCGGTCCGGATGATGTGACGGCGCGTGCCGGTACTCCCCGAGTCCGTCATCGCAGACATCGCCGCTGACGCCCGCCTCCTCGGCCGCCTCGCGAGCCGCGCTGCGCGCGAGCGACTCCCCGCGCTCGCGGCGTCCCTTCGGGAACGTCCAGCGCGCGCCGTCGCTCGTGCGAACGAGCAGGAACTCCGGCCTCCCGTCACGCTGGCGGAAGCAGACCGCGGCGGCGATGCCAGGCTCGGCCTCCGCGCCCCACCCGCGGGAGAACAGATCGCGCAGCCGAGACAATCAGCCGCGATCCGGCGGCGGTGCGCCGGGATCCATCAGCCCACCGCCCCGCGAGCGGCGGACGAAATAGACGATCCCGGCGGTGCACGCGACCGATAGCAGGAACGGCGCAAAGCCGCGGTCGTCGAACAGCAACATCCAGATGACGCCGGAGATGAACGAGCCGGCGATGCCGATGCCGATCGTCATCGGGATGCTCATCGGGTCCTTGCCCGGAAGTGCAAGCCGGCCGAGCGCGCCGACGATCAGGCCACTGACCGCGAGCAGGATGAGGAACAGGAGCAGATCCATGAGCCTCTGACCTTACCCCCTGTCGCCGCGGGCAATGTCGAGATCCTGCACGTCGCGCAGGTCGCGCCTCGTGGCGAGCGCGCGCTACGCCGCGACGCCGGGAGCGACGTGCTGCGGCGGGCCCTCGGGCCCCGCGTCTGGCTCGATCACGTTGCCCGTCCGCACGTCCGGGAGCAGATCGCCGAGGTAGCGGTCGACCATCCGCGCGCACTGGCGCCCCTCGTTGATCGCCCACACGATGAGCGACTGCCCGCGGCGCGCGTCGCCGGCGGCGAAGACCCCGTCGACGGAGGTCGTGTACGGCCTGACGGCCTTGGCGTTCCCGCGCGGGTCCTTCTCGACGCCGAGCGCGTCGAGCAGGTCCTGCTCGGGGTGCAGGAAGCCCATCGCGAGCAGCACGAGGTCGGCCGGAATCTCGCCCTCGGTCCCCTCGACCGGCTCGAACGGCGGCGCGGGCTGCGCCTGCGCGTAGTGCAGCGTGCGGACCTTGCCGTCCTCGTCACCGGAGAAGTGCGTCGTGACGATGGAGAAGTCCTGCTCGCCGCGGCCGGCGTCGCGCGCCTCCTCCATCGCGTAGCTCAGCCGGAACTTCTGCGGCCACAGCGGCCACGGGGTGCGATCGTCGGGGCGCTTGGGCGGCGGCTCGGGCAGCAGCTCGAGCTGCGTGATCGACGCGGCGCCTTCGCGGATCGAGTTGCCGACGCAGTCCGCGCCGGTGTCGCCGCCGCCGATGACGATGACGTGCTTGCCGGCGGCGGTCAGCCCGCGGACCGGCGGCGGCTCGGACCCCGTCGGCGTCCCCGTCTGCGTCGCCACCCAGCGGTTGCGGTCATACAGATACTCCATCGCGAAATGGATGCCATCCAGCTCGCGCCCGGGGACCGGCAGGTCGCGCGGCGCGCGCGAGCCCGTCGTCAGGACGACGGCATCGAAGCGCTCACGCAGCTCGTCGGCCGAGATGTCGACGCCGACATCGACGCCGCAGCGCACGTCGATGCCCTCGTCGATGAGCTGCTCGACGCGGCGCTGGACGATCCGCTTCTCGATCTTGAAGTCCGGCACGCCGAAGCGGACCAGCCCGCCCGCGGACTCGTCGCGCTCGAACAGCGTCACCGTATGGCCGGCGCGGCGCAGCTGCTGCGCTGCGGCCATGCCCGACGGGCCGGCGCCGACGACGGCGGCGGTCCGCCCCGTCTCGTGCTCCGGGGCCACCGCGACGACCCAGCCCTCCTCCCATGCGCGGTCGATGATCGAGTTCTCGATCTGCTTGATCGTCACCGCGTCGCCCTCGCGGATCTCGAGCACGCAGGCCGCCTCGCACGGCGCCGGGCACAGCCGCCCGGTGAACTCGGGAAAGTTGTTCGTCGCGTGCAGCTGGACGATCGCGTCGCGCCAGCGGTCGCGGTAGACGAGGTCGTTCCAGTCGGGGATGAGGTTGCCCAGCGGGCAACCGCTGTGGCAGAACGGCACGCCGCAATCCATGCAGCGCGCGCCCTGCGCGGCGAGCTCCGGAT
>JALZJA010000012.1 GCA_030860005.1 Actinomycetota bacterium | reverse complement strand
GCGGCCGATGGGCCGATGCCGCAGACTCGCGAGCACATCCTGCTCGCCCGCCAGGTCGGCGTGCCCTACATCGTCGTGTTCCTCAACAAGGCCGACATGGTCGACGACGACGAGCTTCTCGAGCTCGTCGAGATGGAGGTCCGCGAGCTGCTGAGCTCCTACGACTTCCCCGGCGACGACATCCCCTTCATCACCGGCTCCGCGCTGCAGGCGCTCGAGGGCGACGACGACGCGAAGGCCAAGATCCTCGAGCTCGCCGAGGCGCTGGACTCCTACATCCCGGAGCCCGTGCGCGACCTCGACAAGTCCTTCCTGATGCCGGTCGAGGACGTCTTCTCGATCACGGGCCGCGGAACCGTCGCGACCGGGCGCATCGAGCAGGGCGTCGTCCACACGGGCGACACGGTCGAGATCGTCGGCATCAAGGATTCGAGCTCGACGGTCGTCACCGGCGTCGAGATGTTCCGCAAGATCCTCGACGAGGGTCAGGCGGGCGACAACGTCGGCTGCCTCCTGCGCGGGACCAAGCGCGAGGACATCGAGCGCGGGCAGGTGCTCTGCAAGCCCAAGTCGATCACGCCGCACACGAAGTTCAAGTCCGAGGTCTACGTCCTGAAGAAGGAGGAGGGCGGTCGCCACACGCCGTTCTTCACGGGCTATCGGCCACAGTTCTACTTCCGCACGACGGACGTCACCGGGTCGGCCAGCCTGCCCGAGGGCGTCGAGATGGTCATGCCCGGCGACAACGTCCAGATGGAGATCGAGCTCATCCAGCCGATCGCCATGGACACCGGCCTGCGCTTCGCCATCCGCGAGGGCGGCCGCACGGTCGGCTCGGGCGTCGTGACCGAGATCATCGAGTAAGGAGCGCCTGAGACTCGAGGAGCTTTCGAGGAGGCGGGTGGGCGGGGACCGTTTCCTCCGGGCCCGCCTCTTCTCACGCCCAGCCCGCGCACCAACCACCATGGCCACGACCACAGAGAACAAGATCCGCATCCGCCTGAAGGCGTATGACCATTCGGCCATCGAGACGGCGGCCAAGGAGATCGTCGAGACGGCAACGCGCACCGGCGCGAGCGTCTCGGGTCCGGTGCCCCTGCCGACGGAGAAGAACGTCTACTGCGTGATTCGCTCGCCGTTCAAGGACAAGGACTCGCGCGAGCACTTCGAGATCCGCACCCACAAGCGCCTCATCGACATCCACCAGCCGACGCCGAAGACCGTGGACTCGCTCCAGCGGCTCGACCATCTTCCGGCCGGCGTGGATATCGAGATCCGCCTGGCCACGTGAAGCACTCATGCCCGCGATCCTTGCCAAGAAGCTCGGGATGACCCAGCTGTTCGGAGAGGACGGCAAGGTGGAGCGCGTCACGGTGCTCGAGGCGGGGCCCTGTCCGGTCACCGGCATCCGCACGTTCGAGCGCGACGGCTACGAGGCCGTCCAGCTCGCCTTCGGCGCGTCGAAGGAGAAGCACCTCTCCAAGCCCGAGATCGGCCACCTCAAGAAGGCCGGCGCGCCACCGATGCGCCACGTCAAGGAGTTCCGCGACCAGGCCGGCGAGTGGCAGATCGGCGACGCGGTCACGGTCGAGGCGTTCGAGGTCGGCCAGACCGTGAAGGTGTCGGGCGTCTCGAAGGGCAAGGGCTTTCAGGGCACGATCAAGCGCCACAACTACGCAAGCGGCCCCAAGTCGCACGGCTCGCACAACGTCCGCGCTCCCGGCTCGATCGGCGCCTCGGCGACGCCGTCGCGCGTGTTCAAGGGCATCCGCGGCCCGGGCCAGATGGGCAACAAGCGCGTCACGCAGAAGGGCCTGGAGATCGTGCGGCTCGACCCCGCCGACAACCTCATGCTCGTGCGCGGCTCGGTCCCCGGTCCTCGCAACGGCTACGTGGAGGTCCGCACCGATGGCTGACGCGCCCGTCCTCGGCGGCTCGAAGAAGGCCAAGCTCGACGACGTCGCGTTCGGCGCACCGTTCAACGAGCCGCTCGTGCACGAGTCGGTGCGCGCGGAGCTCGCTGCGCGCCGCCAGGGCACGCACGCGACGAAGACCCGCGCCCAGGCACGCGGCGGCGGCGCCAAGCCATGGCGCCAGAAGGGCACGGGCCGGGCCCGCGCGGGCTCGATCCGCTCCCCGATCTGGACCGGCGGCGGCACGATCTTCGGGCCCTCGCCGCGCCGCTACACCTTCAAGGTCAATCGCAAGGAGCGCCGCGCTGCGCTGCGCAGCGCGCTGACCGTCCACGCCGGCCGCGATTCGATCGCGATCGTCGACCCCGAGCCGTTTCACACGCCGTCGACGAAGAAGGCGGCCGAGCTGCTGGGCTCCTCGAAGCTCGCGACGCCGACGCTCATCGTGCTCACCGACGAGCAGGAGCGCGTGTCGCTGTCGTTTCGCAACCTCGACCGCGTCAGCGTGCTGCCGGTGTCGATGGTCGGCATCGCCGACCTCATCGGCGCGGCGTCGGTCGTCTGCACGCAGGAGGCGCTCGACGCGCTGACGGCGCGCGCCAAGGGCGAGACCGGCGCGGCCGACGTGCCGCAGGACGGCGAGTGATGGATCACGGCCAGATCGTCATCCGCCCCGTCGTCTCCGAGAAGTCCTACGTGCTCGCGACGGCCAACAAGTACACGTTCCGCGTGCATCCCGACGCGCACAAGACGCAGATCCGCCAGGCCGTCGAGGCGCTCTTCGACGTCAGCGTGATCGGCGTTCACACGATGAGCGTGAAGTCCAAGCCCAAGCGGCGCGGCATGATCCGCGGGCGCACGCGCACGTGGAAGAAGGCCATCGTCGAGGTGCGCGAGGGCGACTCGATCCCGATCTTCCAGGGCCTGGAGGGGCTCGAGTAATGGCGATAGGCAAGCCCAAGCCCACGAGCCCCGGCCGTCGCTTCTCGACGTATCCGGACTTCGCGGAGATCACGACGGACAAGCCCGAGAAGACGCTCGTCGAGGGGCTGACGAAGTCCGGCGGGCGCAACGCCCG
>JALZJA010000585.1 GCA_030860005.1 Actinomycetota bacterium | reverse complement strand
GCCTCGTCATCTGATGGGCGCGCTGGGACGCATCCGCGCGGGGGTGCGGCGGCGCCTCGTGGCGCGCCGGACCCCCGCACGCTACGACGTCCACGTCTTCGCGCCGGAGCTCGACGTCACCTACCGGCCGCGCAACCCGCGCCGGGCGACGCTCGTCCAGGTTTCGGGCGGCGTCATCGCCGGGCCGGGCCAGAACGGCCATCTCGAGCTGCGCGTCGGACCGCACGATCCGCCGGAGCACATCGCCGGGGCGCTCGCGACACGGCACGAGGCCGGAGCGCAACGCGACAGCGCGCGAGTGGGCTCGGGCGGCCAGCTCACCGCGATCGTGCCGGAGGGCTTCGTCTACCGCCTGTCGACGTACACCGTCAAGGGCTACGAGCGGCCGGAGTTCGTGCTGATGACGAAGCTCACCGAGACGCCGCTGTAGGCTGCACCGCCGATGATGAGCCTTGCCGACGACGTCGCTGAAGTCGACTGGTACCACACACTCGTCGTCGGCGACGGCATCGAGACGAAGGGGCTGTTCGACATCCGGCCGTTCGTGCACCACTACGGGCTGCCGGATGACCTGAGCGGCAAGCGCGCGCTCGACGTCGGCACGTGGGACGGCTTCTGGGCCTTCGAGATGGAGCGTCGTGGCGCCGAGGTCGTCTGCCTGGACGTCGACGACGAGCGCGAGCTCGACATCCCGCCGCGGCGCCCGCCACAGCCCTTTTCGGACAAGCCGCGCGACGCGGGCTTCAAGCTCGCGCGCGAGGCGCTCGGATCGTCGGTGCAGCGCGTCGTGTGCAACGTCTACGACGCCACCGCGGCGGCGCTCGGCGAGTTCGACCTCGTCTTCTGCGGGTCGGTGCTCATCCACCTGCGCGATCAGTTCCTCGCGCTCGAGCGCATCGCGGGGCTCGTCAAGCCCGGCGGCACGTTCATCAGCGCGGAGGAGTACGAGCCGCGGCTGGACCTGCTGCCCTTCCCCGCCTCACGCTACCTCGCCGACCGCGAGCGGGCGGTCGTCTTCTGGCTGCCGTCGCGGCGGACCTGGCGGCGGATGCTGTGGTCGGCGGGCTTCGACGAGGTCTCCGAGCACGCGCGCTTCAAGCTCGAGGCGACCGCAGGCTGGAAGGTCCCACACGTCGTGCACCACGCCACCAAGAAGTAGGTTCCTGCCGTGGCCACAGGGCTCGACATCTCGGTCGTGGTTCCGGCCCACGACCGGCCGCTGCGGTTGCTGTGGTTGCTCAACGCCCTCGAGGAGCAGACGCTAGACCCCGCACGCTGGGAGGTCGTCGTCGCCCACGACTCCAAGCCGCCGATTACGCAGCGGCTGCTCGCCGAGCACGCGCTGACGAGGCGCGGAACGCTGCGCCAGGTGCAGCGCACGCCCGGCACCGGCTTTGCCCCCGTGCTGCGCAACGAGGGCTGGCGCGCCGCGCGCGGAAGGCTCGTCGCCTTCATCGACGACGACTGCCGCCCCGATCCCGGCTGGCTGGCCGCGCTCGCCGCCGCCGCGCCGCATGCGCCGCACGACGTGCTCCAGGGCTCGGTCCGCAGCGACCCGCGCGAGGCCGACGTGCTGGCGCGCGTGCCGTGGGCGCGGACGCTGCGGGTCGATCCGCCGAACTGGCACGCCCCGACGGCGAACATCGCGTACCCGCGCGAGCTGCTCGAGCGCCTCGACGGCTTCGCCGAGGAGATCCGCGGGCCCGGCGGCGAGGACACCGACCTGTGGGCGCGCGCCGAGGACGCGGGCGCCCAGCTCGTCGCGGTGCCGGAGGCGCGCGTCTATCACGCGGTTCACCCGATGACCCTCGCCCAGTACCTGCGCTCGCTGCAGCGCTGGGCGGACATCCCCGCCGTCGTCAAGCGCCACCCGCGGATGCGCCGCCGCCTGCCATACGGCGGGCTGTTCTGGAAGAAGCGCCACGGGCGGCTGCTGCTGGGGGTCGCCGGGGCAGCCGCCGCACGCCGCCACCCGGCGTTGTGGGCGCTCGCGCTGCCCTGGGC
>JALZJA010000550.1 GCA_030860005.1 Actinomycetota bacterium | reverse complement strand
ACTCGTCGCGCCCAACCTGGAAACCCCATTTCGATCGTTCGATAATCCTCCTATGACAGTTGGCTGCAGCAAGAATGTTTGGTGTTTTCGTGTCAGGCGACTTGCAGCAAGCGTCGCGGTGCTCGCGGAGGCGTCGGTGACCTCGAGCCGAGCGCGGGAGCCGATCCCCGCCCGGAATCGCACCCTTTGGGTGCAAGGGGGGCAGGGAGGAGGGATGTGTGGGTCGCCGGCCCGGCCGGGCTCGCCCGCCCGGCTGGGATAGTTTTGCCCGGTGACTGCCTACGAACGGCACTTCGCGGACGTGGCCGGCTCCTACGACGTGGTGCGCCATGAGGAGACCGATGCCGTGGCCAACTGGGTCACCGACGCAGGCGCGCTACGGCCTGGACTGCAACTCCTCGACGTGGGCTGCGGAACCGGAGTAGTGACCTGCGCCCTCGCCGAGCGGGCAGGCGTGACCGCGGTGGGAGTGGATCCGTCGGCTGAAATGCTGCAACAGGCGCAGCGTCGCGCCGGCGAGAGGTGCAGCTTCGTGCGGGCAGACGCCGAGCAGCTGCCGTTCGCGGACGGCTCCTTCGAGCGCGTGCTGATGCAGGGCGTCATCCACCTCGTCGATCGCGCAGCCGCTCTCGGAGAGGCGCGCCGAGTGCTCACGAGCGACGGGGCGCTGGTCATTCATACGCCGGATCCGGTGGGCGTCGACGACTATTGGCTGGGACGGTGGTTTCCCTCGTTCGCGTCCATCGAGCGAACCCGCTTTCCGTCCAGGCCTGCGCTCACCGAGGAGCTGCGCGCGGCGGGCTTCGCCCGCGTGGAGGTGAGCCGCCTACGCCAGCGCGTGAAGCTGGACCGCGATCATGCTCTGGCCCTCCTGCGCGCGCGCTACCCGTCATTCATCGTTCACATCAGCGAGCATGAGTACGAGCGCGCGCTCGCGAACGCCGAGCGGGACATGCCGGACGCGACAGAGTCGGACTTGCACCTCGCCTGCGTGGTCGGCTGGATCTGAGCCCGTGCGCTGACGAGCCGCCGGCGACCACGCCGCTGAGCGGCTGCGCACCGCCGTCGCACGGATCATGCCGGCGGCACGTTGAGACCGTGTGGGCCGGCGATCGCTTCGATGACAGCCTGCACGACGTGCGGCGACACCGTGCCGATCGCGAGCAGGTCGTCGATCGTGCTCATCGGTCAACCGACGAACGCACCTGGTCACGCGCGAACCGGCCGGCGGACCAGCGCGTCGAGCACAAGCCCGTCCACTGCCGCGACCACGGCGGGCGCAGCGGTGCCGGCACGCTCGGCCGCTTCGGCGACGAAGCGCTCGCGAGCGCGGACGAAGACCCGTGCGGACGCACTGACCCTCATGCACGAACACGAGGCGTCGGATGGCGCCCCTCCTCCCGCCGGCTGACGCCGCGCGATAGTGCTGATTCCAGACTGGCCCCCGCCTAAGCTGACTGCCGCTTGGAGGCAGCACCGGCAGCCCGGCCGGCGGGTGGGTCGACTGCCGCAATGGACGACAAGCAGCAGTGACGATCCCGGGGCGTCCGCGGACTCCGTCCTTCCTCAACGGGCCCCCGCCGCGACGCGCCGGGGGCTGGCGGCGACTCAGACCGCGCGCCTCGATGGACCAATGTGGTACCCAATTGTGGTACCCACTTCGAGAATCGGTCCATCCGATGCAGTCCCCGAAACAAGAAAAGACGCTGATTTGCAGCGTCTTCTTGGAGCGGGAGCGACGGGACTCGAACCCGCGACCTCCGGCGTGACAGGCCGGCGCTCTAACCGACTGAGCTACGCCCCCTCGGAAACAAGGCAATCGAGTATCGCAGACCGCGTGCGGCGACTCGCGCGCCCAACTACGCTGCGGCGATGTCGCTCGTCGGCCCTCCCCCGCCGCCCACGACCAACCCGCTGCGCCGCCTGTGGATGGACGTGCGGGAGGATCGCAGGCCGCACGATCCCGACTTCCCGCCTGGGGACACCGACTACAGCCTCGCGCGGGCGCGGCGGATGGTGCGCGACCCGCTCGGCGTGCTCCTGGACGCCTACGGGCGCTACGGGCCGGTCTTCACCCTGCGGGTCTTCCACGAGCGGATCGTGTGGGTCCTGGGGCCGGAGGCCAACCACCACGTGCTGGTCACCAACGCTTCGAATTTCCTTTGGCGCGAGGGCAACTTCCGCGAGCTGCTGCCGCTGCTGGGCGACGGCCTGCTGACCATCGACGGGGACTTCCATCGCCGCTCGCGGCGAATCGTGCTCCCTGCCTTCCACCATGAGCGCATCGCAGCGGCGACCGGGCTCATGGTCGAGGAGTCCCAGCGGGCCATGGCCGGCCTGCGCGACGGCGCACGGATCGACCTCTACGCGTGGATGCGCTCGCTGGCCATGCGCATCGCCATGCGCGCGCTGTTCGGGCTGGACCCCGACCGCGACCGCGAGATCGACGCCGCGGCCGAGTTCCACCGCGCGCTGGCCTTCTACGGCAACGACTACTGGATGCAGGTCGCCCGCGGACCCGGCTCTCCGTTCGCGAAGATGCAGCGGGCGCGGGCGCGGCTCGACCGCCTCGTCTTCGGGGAGATCGCGCGCCGGCGGGCGACCGGGGAGCGCGGCGAGGACATCCTCTCGCTGCTGCTGGACGCCCAGGACGACGATGGGTCGCGCCTGTCGGACCGCCAGGTGCGCGACCAGGTCATGACGCTGCTCTTCGCCGGCCACGACACGACGACGGCGACGATCGCCTTCCTGGTCCACGAGCTGGCCGGCGCGCCCGCGTGGGCCGACCGGGTGGCCGAGGAGGGCCGCCGCGTGCTGGACGACCGCGCGCCCGACGCCGCGACGCTGATGGGAGGCGGGCTGCCCGAGCTGGACATGGTCCTCGACGAGGTGCTGCGCCTGTACCCGGCGGCGTGGGTCGGGCCACGGCGCGCAGTGGCCCCCTTCGAGATCGCCGGCGTGCGCGCGCCGGGCGGCGCTCCGGTCAACTACTCGTCCTGGGCCAGCCACCGGCTGCCCGACGTCTGGGAGGCACCAAACGCGTTCCGCCCGTCGCGCTTCGAGAGCAATGCGCGAGCACGGATCCCCAAGGGCGCCTACGTGCCCTTCGGCGGCGGGTCGCGCATTTGCCTGGGGATGCGCTTCGGCCAGCTGGAGATCAAGGTCATCGCGACGCTGCTGCTGCGCTCATGGCGCTTTGAGCTCGAGCCGGGCTGGCGCCTGGCGGTGCGCCAGACGCCGACCATCGGGCCCGCGGGCGGGCTGCCGGTGCGGGTGCGC